>JAZFQY010000060.1:0-6775 GCA_036445355.1 Alphaproteobacteria bacterium | reverse complement strand
GCGGCGGCGGGCAGAACGAACATGCCGCCGTTCCAGGTATAGTCGCCACCGGCGAGAAATTCCTCCGCCGTCTCGCGGTCCGGCTTCTCCACGAACCGGGCCACTTCACTCGCCCCGGGGACGCCGGCGATGGGCGTGCCGCGGCGGATATAGCCGAAGTCGGTCTTAGGCCCACGCGGCGGGATGCCGAAGGCAACCAGGCGCCCGTCTTCCGCCGCCATGGCCGCCACCTCGACTGCCGCGTGGAATGCGGCCACATCGTTGATGACGTGATCGGACGGCAGGACCAGCAGCATTGGGTCGTCCTGGCGCTGCGACAGCAGCAGTGCCGCCAGTGTCACCGCCGGCGCAGTGTTGCGGCCCTCCGGCTCGAGCACGATATCCGCCGGCTCGACGTCGATGGCGCCGAGCTGCTCGGCGACGATTTGGGCGTGCGCTTGGTTGCACACAACCATGGGCCGGGCAAAGGCGACGCAATCGGTGCATCCCGGCGCCACCCGCCGCGCCGTTTCCTGCAGCATGGTGTCCGAGCTGCCGAGCGGCAGGAACTGCTTCGGCCACTCCCGGCGGCTCAGAGGCCACAGCCTGGTGCCGGCGCCACCGGAGAGGATGACCGGCCGCATGTTCGCTCGTCGGGTCGTCATGGGCTTCGCCTGGGCATCGAGCTCCTAGAGCGGGTCCGGATCGATGAATCGCCCAAGTCGATTCTCATCGACCCGGATCCTCTCTAGCTACCCCATCTCGCGCGCTTCGCCAACGGCCACCGCGTCGGCGCCCATGGTCAAACTCGGCCCGCTGTGGCATCACGCATTGGTGACTGGTCGCCACGGTGGCGTGTCACTTAGTTTCGTGGGCTCTGGCGCCGCCGAAAATCGGGCCAAGGCGCCCGCTTACGCAGGGAGGCTCGGGGCGGAGTGGTGACTGACGGGCACGATTCGGCGGATGCGCCGCCGACACCACGATTCAGCCTGAAGCGGCTGCTGCCGCTGGTCGCCGTGGTGATCGGCTTCATCGCCTTTTTTGCGCTGGGGTTGGACCGCTACATCGATTTCTACATGCTGAAGGAGAACCGCGGGTGGCTGAGCGAGCAGGTCGCCACGCGCGCGGTCCTCTCCGCCCTCGCCTTCATGGGCCTCTACGCGACCATGGTCGCCCTGTCGGTGCCGGGGGGAACGGTGATGACGATCGCGGGCGGCTTCTTGTTCGGTCCGGTGTTGGCCTGCGTCTATGTCGTAGTCAGCGCAACCCTCGGCGCGACGGTGCTGTTCCAGATCGCGAAGACGGCGCTGGGCGACATGCTGCGCGCCCGCGCCGGCCCATTCGTGCGCAGAATGGAGGTCGGCTTTCGCGACAACGCCCTCGCCTATCTGTTGGTACTGCGCCTGATCCCCCTGTTTCCGTTCTGGCTCGTCAACCTTGTGCCGGCCTTCCTCGGCGTGCCGCTCAGGACCTTCGTCATCGGCACCTTCTTCGGCATCGTCCCGGGAACCTTGGTCTATAGCCTGGTAGGCGACGGGTTCGGCGCCCTTATAGAGCTCGGCGGCGAGCCGAACCTGTACACCATCTTCGAGCCGCGGATCCTTGCACCCATTACCGGCCTCGCCATTCTCGTACTGGCACCGGTCATCTACAGGAAATTGGCGACCCGGCGCGGCGCGGCCTGATACAACCGCCTCCATGGTGGGCACGCTGGACTGCGATATCTGCGTGATCGGCGCCGGCTCGGCCGGACTAACCGTCGCCGCGGGCGCGGCCGGGATGGGCGCGGCGACCGTGCTGTTCGAGCGCGGCCGAATGGGCGGGGACTGCCTCAATTACGGTTGCGTTCCGTCGAAGGCGCTGCTTGCCGCGGCGCGCGCAGCCGAGGCCATGCGCCAGGCCGAGCGCTTCGGCATCGGTGCCGTGGCGCCGGCGATCGACTTTCGCCGCGTCCACGATCACGTCCATGGCGTGATCGCCGCCATCGCCCCGCACGACTCCGAGGAGCGCTTCCGGGCAATGGGCGTCGACGTCGTCCGCCAGTCGGCGAGGTTCGTCGGCCCACGCGAGGTCGAGGCCGAGGATGGAAGGCGCGTCCGCGCCCGGCGCTTCGTCATCGCCACCGGCTCGTCGCCGGCCCTGCCGCCGGTGGCCGGCCTGGCCGGGGTTCCCCACTTCACGAACGAGACGATTTTCGACAACGCCGACTGTCCGGCGCATCTGATCGTCCTCGGCGGCGGGCCGATCGGCATGGAAATGGCCCAGGCGCACCGGCGCCTGGGGGCGCGCGTGACGGTGCTGGAGATGGCCACCGTGCTCGGCGCGGATGACCCAGAGCTGGTGGCCGTGGTCAAGGCCCGCCTTGGCGCCGAGGGCGTCGACATCCGCGAGGGCGTGCGGGCCGAGCGCGCCGCCGCCACCGCCGGCGGCGTGGCCGTGACCCTGGCGGGCCACGACGGCGGAACCGGGGAGACGATCGAAGGCAGCCACTTGCTGGTGGCCGCGGGGCGGCGACCGAACGTGGAGGACCTCGGGCTGGAGGCGGCGGGGATCGCCCACTCGCCGGCGGGCATCGGCGTCGATGCCCGGCTCAGGACCAGCAACCGGCGCGTCTTCGCCATCGGCGACGTCGTCACCGGCGGACCCCAGTTCACCCACGCCGCCGCCTATCAGGCGAGCATCGTCATGCGCAACGCCCTGTACCGCCTGCCGGCGCGGGTCGACTACCGTGCCTTGCCGAGCGTGACCTTCACCGATCCCGAGCTGGCCCAGGTCGGCCCGAGCGAGGCCCGGGCGCGCGAAAGCCACGGCCGCGTGCGCGTCCTGCGCTGGCCGTTCGCCGACAACGACCGCGCCCAGACGGAGCGGGCGACGGAGGGTCTGGTCAAGGTGGTGACCGGCCGCGGCGGGCGTGTCCTCGGCGCCGGCATCGTCGGCGCCCAGGCCGGCGAGCTGCTGCTGCCCTGGGTGCTGGCGGTCGGCCGGCGGCTGCGCATCGGCGCCATGGCCAATCTGATTGCCCCCTACCCCACCCTCAGCGAGGCCGGCAAGCGCGCCGCCGTGGCCTTCTTCATCCCCCTGCTTTTTTCCCCACGCACACGTAAAATATTGAAAATACTAGCTAAATTCGGATAGTCCGCTCACGGCGCCTTCGCTTCCGTTTGAGTGAACGTGATTCGCTATGGCTGCGATCGTGTGCCGATGCAAGAAGACAACCCAAACTTAGATGGAATTCAAGTTTGCAGGACATACCCGACTCATGAGCATCGTTGCCGCCGTCGGCCTCGCCACACTGGCCGGCGCCGGCATTCTGCCTGCCGCCGCCGAGCCCGGCGCCGTGCAGTTAGCGGCCAAACAATTGGTCAATCCCAGTGCGGCAAAGAACCCCTGCGCGGCCGTCAATCTCTGTAATCCGTGCGCGGCCGCAAATCCGTGCGCGGCCGCAAATCCGTGTTCGGCCAACCCGTGCGCGCCGAAGAAGGCGATCTGGGATGTCGCGACGCCAGGCGGAGCGCCTGCGGGCCAATAGCAGGTCGCCGGCGGCCTGTTATGGGCCCGCCACATCCCTTTTCGCGACGTGACCCGGGGCGACCGTTTCTGCTAAAACGGCGCCATGTCGGGCGCCCGCAAACATGCGTTCGTGCCGGCGGGGCTGGGCCTGTCCGCGCGCCTGCTGGTGCTGACGATCTTCTTCGTCATGCTGGCGGAGGTGCTGATCTATGCCCCGTCGATCGCCACTTTCCGAATCAATTGGCTGGAGGAAAGGGTCGCCGCGGCGCACTTGGCGATCCTGGCCTTGGAGGCAACGCCTGACCAGATGGTCAGCGAGACGCTGAGGGGCCAGCTCCTTACCCACGCCGGCGTCCACGCCATCGTCCTGCAGAAGCAGACGATGCGCCTGCTGCTGGCCGAGGAGAAGCTGCCGACCATCGACCTCGAGGTGCGCCTGGGCGAGTCGGCGCCGGCGCTGACGATTTGGGACGCCCTCGTCGTCCTGCTCGGCGGCGGCGAGCGCGTGCTCCGGGTCCTGGGCCCGTCGCCGAAGGAGCCGGGGGTAGAGGTCGAGGTGGTGATCGACGAGGCGCCCTTGCGCGCCGCAATGATCGTCTATTCGCGCAACATACTCGTGCTTTCGATTATCATTTCCGTGTTCACCGCGGCGCTGGTCTACCTCGCCCTGCATGGCCTGATGGTGCGCCCAATGCGGCGCATTACCGAGGGTGTGGCACAATTCGCGCGCAATCCCGAGGACGCCACCGCCGGCGTGCGCCCGTCCGGGCGCCACGACGAGATCGGCGTTGCCCAGACGGTGCTGGCACGCATGCAGGACGACCTGCGTGGGGCGCTTCGGCAGAAGGAGCATCTGGCGGCTCTTGGCTCCGCCGTGACCAAGATCAATCACGATCTGCGCGGCATCCTGTCGACTGCCGTGCTCCTGTCGGACCGGCTGGCCGCGGTCGAGGATCCCGAGGTGCGCCGTATCGCCGGTCCGCTCCTGCAAGCGATCGACCGGGCAATCAACCTATGTACCCAGACCCTCAGCTACGCCCGCGACGCGGGTCCGGAGCTGCATCGCAGCCGCTTCGCCCTGGGCGCCCTGGTCAACGAGGTCGGCGCCGACCTGACCGCAATTTGCCCCGGCGCTTCGCCGCTGCGCAACGAGGTCGACCCGGCGCATGAAGTGGAGGCCGACCGCGAGCAGCTCTACCGCGTTCTCGCCAATCTCGCCCGCAACGCGGTCGAGGCCGGCGCCGAGACGGTGTCCGTCACCGCCGACAACGGCCTCGGCAAGACGGAGATCGTGGTCAGCGACAACGGCCCCGGCCTGGCGCCGAAGGCGCGCGAGAGCCTGTTCCGGCCCTTCGCCGGCTCCGCCAAGGCCGGCGGAACTGGCCTGGGGCTGGTGATCGCGCGCGACGTCATGCGCGCCCATGGCGGCGACATCGAGCTCGTGGCGACGGGTGCGGAGGGAACCACCTTCCGCTTGAGCCTGCCGACGCCGCACTGAAAAATGGCCCGGCCGGTTCTGGCGCACCGCTACGCAGTGCAGCGCTGCCTAAACCATCACGGTTGCACGACGCGCCCCATGGTCTTGTTCGTGCGCACGGCGTCCACGTCGTGGCCCCGCTCCTCGAACAGCAGCTCACCGGCCTGCTCGTCCAGTTCGAATTGTTGGGCGTGGCCTGGCCGAAGGCGCCGCCGGCGGTCGATCTAGCGAGCATCGGCCGGGAGCGTTGCGGGAAGAAGCGCAAATTGGGCCTCATTGCCCTGGGTGTCGCCGGGCGCGCTATTCGTCCCAGAAATTGAGTTCTATCCTGACGCCGTTGGGATCGGTGAGGAAGAGCTGGCGCAGCGGCCGTCCAGGCACCTGGCGCCGCTCGAACGGAATGCGCCGTTCCGTCAGGCATTTGGCGTACGCGTCCAGGTCGCTCGCCCTGAATGCGACGTGATCGATCGCGCCCGTGCCCGCTTCGACTTCGCCCTCGACGCCGACAAGATGCACGACCGGCGCGTTGCCGCTGTACAGCCAAGCGCCGGGAAAGGCGAACGCGGGTCGCTCGCCGTTTCGCAGCCCCATTACCTCGACGTAGAAGTCGACGGTGGCGTCGAGGTCGGCCGTCCTGAGCGTGTAATGGTCGAGTGCGTCCACGGTCATTAGCGGCTCCCGCTCCTAAACGAGTACCTCTTATCATGGATAGGTGGTACTGGTCTCGCACTACCCCGGGGCGATGGGCGCTGGCGCCTGTGCCGGAGTCTGGTCGGCGGCGGCCGGCGCCGCGACGGTCACGAGGGCCACACAACGGATCACGCGCACCATGGCCGATACCCCCTATCTCGCCTGCATCATAGCCCAAGCGCGCGCCGCGGCGCGCGACAAAGGCCTGGACTACATCGGCCAGACCGAACACGCGGTTAGGGCCGTGCCGGCCGCACAGCCCGACATGACGGCCAGCGCTACGCTGCAGGCGATCAACGGGTGGCAGCGGGGGTAGAGCGTCGCCGTGCACAAGGTTGGTTGTACAATATTAATCCAATTAACGTTAATAAATATGGTAACTCCGTGTGACTTTTCCAATCTTCTCCTTGTATTTTTCAAGAACTGTTGTTATCAATACTCTCCGTAACACGGGCAACCGTCTGGGATTAACTATAGAGTTCATTATGGGGGCCTCGAGCCATTCGTGTTCAAGATGGACAAAACGCCGGAGATGATGAAGTGAACATGACTTGGCAACGCGCACGAGCAGTTGCAATCGAGGCGGGCAACGTATTTCGTCGGGTGTGTTCGAACCGGTTGGTGGAAACCGCCGTAGTCCTCGATCACTTCGACGACTACGACGGCATCGCCCATGTCCGTTATCAACTCAGACTTGAGACACCGAGCGGGCAATCGATCAGCGAGGACATGCGCGTCCTCGCGCTGAGTGTCTTCGCCCAGCGCTACGACGACACCACTCAAAGCGAATTGTGACGAGCGAGGGCGTAGGTTTCTGCTAGGGCATCAAGTTGGCGCTCAATGAGCTTCCGTATCATCCGGGGCTCGGCTTATTCAAGCTGCTCAGCCAGCTCGATGTCGCGGACGCGGGTCTCGCCGGCGAGCCGCGCTAGGTGAGGTATGTGCGCTCACTGTCATCGAATGACAGTGACGATCGGCAGGCCTTGCGCTTGGTGCGGCTGCCGGCCGCGGCGCTCAAGATGCCGGCGGAGGCCATGATGCCGGCCCAGGGCGGCGAGGCGAAGGCCATGGCGCGCTGAGAGGCGTTGAGGTGACGGCGCGCTACCCGTGACACGCACC
>JAZFQY010000059.1:0-2826 GCA_036445355.1 Alphaproteobacteria bacterium | reverse complement strand
GGCCTGGATGCGAAACGCGATCTCCATATAGCTGGCGAGGAGATAGCGGTTGCCGGCGTGCTCGAAGAACGCCCGGTGGAGGTCGGCGTCCAGCGTCCGGTAGCTGATGACGTCGTTGCGGTCGAGCGCCAGGCGCATATTGGCCACGATCGCGCGCAGCTCATCGGCGAGACCACGCGCGTCGCGGTCCGCCGCCAGTCGCAATGCCGCCAGCTCCAGGGTCTCCCGCAGCTCGCCGAGCTCGAGGACCTCGGCCGAGCTCATGTTGAACACGAAGCTTCCGCGCTGCGGCTGGATCGACACCAGGCCCTCGCTCTTGAGATGGAGCAGCGCCTCGCGGACGGGGGTCTTGCTCACCCCGAGCTCGGCCGCGAGGGTGTTTTCCGACAGCGGCGCGCCGAGCTCGAAATCGCCGCGCACGATACGCGCCCGGATCTCCTCCACGGCCTGCTCGGTCAACGACTTGGACCGCTGCAGTTGTCGCGGTTGTTGTTTCATGGGCTCGTTCGCGCCTCCGCTCTCCGCCGGACCCCAATGGGTCGAGCCAAAATAAAGGCCTGGTATATGAGATACAAGTAATTGACGACATCGCCCTCGGCGTTTAAGGGGACAGCCGAGAAGGAGAAGGACTCATGGGTCGGCTCAAGGACCGAATCGCCCTCGTCATCGGCGGGTCGGGCGGCATCGGGGGGGCGATCGCCCGCGGATTCGCCGCCGAGGGCGCCCGTCTCGCCATCGCCGGACGCACGCCAGCCAAGGTGGAAGCGGCCGTATCCGTATTGCGAGCGACGGGCGCCACGGCCACCGCTCACCCCCGCGACCTGGCCGGCCCGGAGGACTGCCGGGCGTTGGTGGACGCGGTGGTCGCCGAGCACGGGCGCATTCATGTCCTGGTCAACAGCCAAGGCACCATGGTGCTCAAGCCCGCCGCGGACGTCTCGGGCGAGGACTACGACCGCGTCCTCGACCTCAACCTGAGGAGCGTCTTCTTCACCTGCCAGGCGACCCACCGGCACATGCGTGGCCATGGCGGCGCCATCGTCAACATCGCGTCCCTTGCGGCGCACAGGGGTTGGCCGCTTGCCGCCGCCTATGCGGCCAGCAAGCACGGCGTGGTCGCGCTCACCAAAACCTTCGCCTGCGAGTGGGCGAAAGACGGGGTGCGGGTGAACGCCATCTCTCCCGGGTTCTTCATGACCGATCTCAACCGACGGCGCATGAAGCCGGAGCGCAAGGCGGCGGCGGTTGCGAGAACCCCCCTCGGCCGGTTCGGCGAGCTCGACGAACTGGTGGGCGCGGCGGTGTACCTGGCTTCGGAGGAGGCGCGCTTCGTCACCGGCGTCGATCTGGCCGTGGACGGCGGCTATCTGGCCCAGGGGATCTAGGCGACCGGCGGGGGAGGCGACCATGAGGGGCAGGCTCCAGGGCAAGACGGCGTTGGTGACGGCCGCCGGCCAGGGCCTCGGTCGCGCGACGGCTGTCGCCTTCGCCGCGGAAGGCGCCCACGTGATCGCCACCAACACCGAGTCCGAGCCGTTCGCGGCCCTAGCCCGCGAGCACCCCGAACTCGAGGCGCGCGTTCTCGACGTGACGGACGCCGAAGGGATCGGGCGCCTGGCGGAATCCATCGAGGGCGCGCTCGATGCTCTGTTCAACTGCGCCAGCTTCGTGCACGACGGCACCTTACTCGAGTGTGACGACCAGGCCTGGGCGCACAGCTTCGCCGTCAATGTCACGTCCATGTTCCGCATGTGCCGGACGTTCCTGGCGCGCATGGTGGAGGCCGGCAAGAGCAGCATCGTCAATGTGGCCTCCGTCGCCTCCAGCGTCACCGGCGTACCGCGGCGGTTCGCCTATGGCGCGTCCAAGGCGGCGGTCATCGGGCTCACCAAGTCGATCGCCGTCGACTTCATCGCCACGGGCGGCGTGCGCGAGATCTCACCTTCACGAAGACCGGTGATGGCGCAGATAGCGTTGATGGAGCTATTGAGGATCCACTTGTCCCAGATGACCGAAACGATGTTGTCGACCGGACTGGGGTTGAGGCCGGCGGCACCAATCGCCTCGGCCAATGTCGTCAGCCGTGCGCTTGTCGACCCATCCCGCTCGCCGAGCCAGGTTGGGCCGGTATGGGTATGCAGCACATGCCCCGCTCCCTTCATCGCGGCGCTGGCGTAGGAAAGCCCGGCCATTACCCGATCCTCGCCCAGGACCGCGGCCAGAGCTTCGAAATTGCCGATGCCGTTCTGAAAGGTCTGCACGGAACCTTGCGGTTTAAGGATCCCGGCGGCGATTTCGCCAGCTTGAGTGGTGGCGTTGGCATTGACAAAAACAATGACAAAATCGACCGGCGCGATCCCGGCAGGATCGGTTGCCGCAGCCACGTCGACCCGGGTCGTGCCGTGCCGATCTTCGATCACCAGACCGTCCCGGTTAATGGCCTCGACATGGACGGCCCAAAGATCCAGGAGCGATACGTCATAGCCCGCCGCCGCAAGCCGCCCACCGTAGAGGCTGCCCATGGCCCCGGCGCCGATGACGGCAAAATTCGGTTTGTTAGTCATGCCTCGCCCTCATTGCCCAGATTCCACTGCGCAATCTCAACGATAGCGCGGCGCCCGGTCAATGTCGTTATCCGAATCGAATGTCCGCAACGGGTGTGCGCCGTGGTAAGGCGGCGCTTTTCCAGTGGGTGCAAATCCCACCCGGCCATCGCTCCAGCCGGAAGCAACCGGAGCAGTCATGGAGGTGACGAAATGGCTGAAGCCTTCGGGTAGCGTGTCACGAATTGGTGACAGCGCGAGTGTGCAGGCCGCAACGCGAGTG
>JAZFQY010000058.1:0-2923 GCA_036445355.1 Alphaproteobacteria bacterium | reverse complement strand
TCTCGCCGTGGAAATAGTCGTAAACACGCTGGGCGACGGCGCGGCTGATTCCGTCGACCTGCTCAAGATCCTCCAGTCCGGCACGGGTGACGCCGCGCGCCGAGCCGAAGTGGCGCAAGAGCGCCTTCTTGCGCCGGGCGCCAATGCCGGGAATGTCGTCGAGCGGGCTGTGCGCGGCCGCTTTGGCGCGCTTGGCACGGTGACCGCCGATGGCGAAGCGATGGGCCTCGTCGCGCAGGCGTTGGACGAAATGCAGCACGGCGTCGCGCTCGTCGAGCTGGATCGGCTGGCGTCGCGGCAGGTGGATGCGCTCGCGCCCGGCGTCGCGGTCGGGCCCCTTGGCGACGGCGGCGACGGCAACGTCATCGACGCCGAGCTCCGCGAGCACGCGCAGCGCCACGTTCAGTTGCCCCTGGCCGCCGTCGATCAAGATCAGCTCGGGCCATTGCCCCAACGTGCGATCCGGGTCCTCCGCCTGGGCGCGCATGAAGCGGCGCGTCAGCATCTCGCGCATCATGGCGTAGTCGTCGCCGGGGCTGAACCCGGCCTCATCGCCGGCGCCATTGGATCCGCGCCGCCTGGCGCCGCGAATGGTGAACCTGCGATAGGCGCTCTTCACGAAGCCGTCGTGGCCGGCGACGATCATCGCGCCGATGGCGCCGGTGCCCGAAATGTGGCTGTTGTCGAACACCTCGATGCGCGTCGGCGCGCCGTCGAGACCGACGACGGCGGCCAACCGTTCGAGCAGGAGCCGTTGGGAGGAGCTTTCCGCCAGCCGCCGGGCCAGCGCCTCGCGCGCGTTCAAGCGGGCGTGCGCCACCACCTTGCGCTTGGCGCCGCGCTGGGGGCAGGTGAGACGGACCCGCCGGTTGGCGCGCAGACTCAAGGCCTCGGCGATCAGCCCCTGCTGCGGCGGCTTGTGGCTGAGTAGCACCTGGGGCGGCGGCGGCTTGTTGTCGTAGAACTGGCCGATGAAGGCGGCCAGCACCTCGGGCAGCTCGACGCTCCTGTCGTGGCGCGGGAAGTAGGCCCGGTTGCCGTTGTTGCGACCGCCTCGGAAGAAGAAGACCTGGACGCAGCTGTGGCCGCCCTCGCCGTGGGCCGCGATCACGTCGGCGTCCTCGAGACCGGCCCCCTCCAGATTGATGCCCTGATGGGCGAGGATCTGGCTCATGGCGCGGATGCGGTCGCGGCAGCGGGCGGCGCGCTCGAATTCGAGACCGTCGGCGGCCGCGTCCATCTCCGCCGCCAGATCCTGCTGCACCTCCTTGCTGCGGCCGGCGAGGAAGGCACGCGTCTGGCGCAACAGCTCGCCATAGGCGGCGCGGTCGATGCGGCCGACGCAGGGGGCGCTGCAGCGCTTGAGCTGAAACTTGAGACAGGGCCGGGTGCGGCCGGCGAACATCGCGTCGGAGCATGAGCGCAGCAGGAACGCCCGCTCCAGGGCGTTCAAGGTGCGGGTGACTGCGCCGGCGGAGGCGAAAGGACCGAAATACTCGCCGGCGCGGCTGCGCGCGCCGCGGTATTTGAGCAGCCGCGGCCAGTCATGGTCGGCGGTGAGCAGGATGTAGGGGAAGCTCTTGTCGTCGCGCAGCAGCACGTTGTAGCGCGGCCGGAAGCGCTTGATCAGGTTCGACTCGAGCAGCAGCGCCTCGACCTCGGTGTGGGTTGTCACCACCTCGAGGCCGGCAGTCTCCGCCACCATGCGGCCCAGCCGGGTCGACAGGCGGCCGATCCGGGTGTAGCTGGCCAACCTGTGGCGCAAGTTGCGCGCCTTGCCGACATAGAGGACCTCGCCCCCATGGTCGACCATCCGGTAGACGCCGGGCGTGGCCGGCAGCAGCCGCAACTGCGCCTTGAGCACAGCGGCGCCCGCCGCCAGCGACGGCGCCCGCCGCCGCGGCGCCGGCTTGCGCGCCGCCCGCTGGGACGGTGACGTTGTCTCGATGCGCCCGGCCATGGGTCTCAATTTGGGTCCGGCCAAGCCGTTATCAAACCCTCTGGCCGGCGTCGCCGCCGCGGACGGCCCTCGATCCCGGCGACGCACATCCGCCGGCGCCGGAATGGCCAATGACGTTCCGGATACTTGTGGATAAGTATGTGGGCAATCCCGGCGGGCTCATGCAACACAGGCGTGATCCAGGCGCGCCGGTACACTCGGCCGTCGAGCCGGCCGGCCCTGGTAACGCCTTGATTTCGAACACCTTATCCAGAGTCAATTGGAAAAATCCCGAGCGGCCCAATTCCTCGGCGGGGTGTGGCAAGTCGGCGACAAGGGGCCTCGGCGCCTGTGCAGAACTCTGCGACTAATTTTCTGACCCGGGACTGCTAAGCCCCACAAATGTAATCCTTTTTTTACTGCGGCAGGGGGTTCGCCCGCTCGATCTCGACGCCGACGGCGGCGGCGTCCGGGATGGCGTCGAGCTTCTCCACCCGCACCCGCGCCGTGCGCACTCGTGCGTCCTCGAGGCACAGGCCGGCAATGCGTTCGGCCAGGGTCTCGATCAGGTTGACGTGGCCGTCAACCAGAAGGCGCCGGACCCCGGCCACCAACTCGTCATAGCAGACCACGTTCTCGAGGCGATCTTCCGGCGCCGGCGGCTCCTGCACCGCCAGGTCGATATTGATGCGGACCCGCTGCGCGCCGTCGCGCTCGTGGTCGTAGACGCCGATGCGGGCGGGCAGGACCAGGTCGCGCACGAACAGGTGGCGCCGGCCGGCGGCGGCGTCCGCCAACGGGGGCCGGACGGGGTCGGGGAGAACGCGCACCGCCTACTCCCCCGCCGGCGTCTCGCCGCGGCTCGTCTGCGCCCAGCCCATATGCTCGCCGCCGTCGAGGGCGATCATCTGTCCGGTCAGGCTCGGCGTCGACAGGATGAACTGGATGGCGGCGGAGATTTCCGCCGTGTTCGAGCCGCGTCCC
>JAZFQY010000057.1:0-4456 GCA_036445355.1 Alphaproteobacteria bacterium | reverse complement strand
TGGGTATGCTATGAAGTGGCGGTCATGCGGCCATTGCGGTAAATCGGGTCTCGCGCCGCATAATCACAAGGGGGGAAGGGGATGAAACTGCTGCGATATGGCGAAGCCGGGAGGGAAAAGCCCGGCCTGCTGGACGGCGAGGGCCGGATCCGCGACCTCTCCGGTGTGATCGAGGATGTCGCCGGCGGGGCGCTGCTGCCGGCGTCGCTCGAACGGTTGCGGGCGCTCGACCCGGCGGACCTCCCGGTAGTGGAGGGCAACCCGCGAATCGGCCCGTGTGCCGGCGGCGTCGGCAAGTTCATGTGCATCGGCCTCAACTATTCCGATCACGCCGCCGAGGCAGGCATGCAAGTGCCGCCGGAGCCGATCCTGTTCCTCAAGGCCAACAGCTGTATCTGCGGGCCCAACGACCCGCTGATCATCCCGCGCGGTTCTGAGAAGACCGACTGGGAGGTGGAGCTGGGCGTGGTCATCGGTCAGCCCGGCAAGTACATCGACGAGGCCGACGCCTTCGCCCACGTCGCCGGCTACTGCGTCGTCAATGACGTCTCCGAGCGCGCGTTCCAACTCGAGCAACATGGGCAGTGGGTGAAGGGCAAGAGCGCCGACAGCTTCGGCCCCATCGGCCCGTGGCTGGTCACCGCCGACGAGGTCGCCGACCCGCAGGCGCTGGACCTGTGGCTCGAGGTCGACAGCCACCGCTACCAGAACGGCAACACCCGCACCATGGTCTACGGCGTCGCCCACCTGGTCAGCTATCTGAGCCGGTTCATGAGCCTGCAAAGCGGCGACATCATCTCCACCGGCACGCCACCCGGCGTCGGCATGGGGGTGAAACCGGAGCCGGTCTTCCTCAAGCCCGGCAACGTGGTGCGCCTGGGCGTCGAGGGGCTGGGCGAACAGCAGCAGACGGTGGTCGCCGACGAATAGGCGCGATGCGCCCAGATGAGCGGCCCGGCGGCGTGCGGCCGGGCCGTTCCGTCACTGCCACCTTGGCGGGCCCGAACGCGCCCGCTCATTGGCTGCGGAACTCGCCGTCGGGTCGAGCCGAGCGCCCTCAAGAGTGAATCACCGCCCGCACCACCTTGCATGGCCGGCCGCCGGCTCCTATGAGCACGCCCATGGATGGTGACAACGATTCCGCCAATCGCACGAGAGGGCGCGGATGAGCGCGGCCGGCGCGCCCATCACCCTGGCGGCGCGGGGGAAGCTCAATCTCTACTTGCACGTGACCGGCCGGCGCGCCGACGGCCTGCACAACCTCGACAGCCTGGTGGCCTTCGCCGAGCTCGCCGACACCCTCACCGTCCGGCCCGCCAAGGAATTGAGCCTAGCCGTCGACGGTCCTTTCGCCGCTGCCCTCGGACCGGTCGAGGACAACCTGGTGTTGCGTGCGGCGCGCGCCCTGGCCACGGCGGGCCGGGTCCCCGCCGCGGCCGAGATCCGCCTCGGCAAGCGCCTGCCCGTCGCCGCCGGCCTCGGCGGCGGCTCCGCCGACGCGGCGGCGGCGCTGAAGGCTCTCGCTCGTCTGTGGCGTATCGACGGCGTCGACATTGCTGGCCTCGCCGCCGGCCTTGGCGCCGACGTGCCGGCGTGCCTCGCCGGCGTGCCCGCCTTCATCGCCGGCGCCGGCGAGGAGGTGTCCCCGGCGCCGGCGTTGCCGCCGGCGGGCGTGCTCTTGGTCAATCCAGGCGTGGCGCTCGCGACGCCCGAGGTGTTCGCCGCGCGTCGGGGCGCCTATTCGGCCGCCGACCGCTTCGCCGCCGCCCCGCAGAGCGTCGGCGACCTGGCGGCCGTGCTGCGGGACCGGCGCAACGACCTGACCCAAGCAGCGGTGCAACTTTGCCCACAGGTGGCGGAAGTATTGGAGACACTGGCGGCGGCGCCCGGCTGCCGGCTGGCCCGCATGTCGGGCAGCGGCGCCACTTGCTTCGGCCTGTTCGACGACCGGCGCGCCGCGGCGGGCGCGGCGCCAGCGCTCGCGCGGCCGGGCTGGTGGCTGGTGCCGACGCGCCTAGTGTCCCTAACCCGAAATTCAATTGAACGAATTCCGGGTTCAAAGGGACACTAACTATCTGAATCTAGTGTGATTTAGCTTCCGAAGTTCGGCAAAATAATTATGCCGAACTTCGGAACCATCACACTAGCGGCCGGCGTCTAGCGCCTTGCAATCACGACGGAAAACGCAGAGTTTATGGGCCCCGAGCCGGGCCGGCGATGGGGACACGCAGGGAGGCCGATCGTGAGTTTGCAAACGCCACTCTTGGACACCGTTCACGCGCCGGCGGACCTGCGCCGGCTGGAGCCGCGCCAACTCAGACAACTGGCCGACGAGCTGCGCGCCGAGACCATCGACGCGGTGTCGAAGACGGGCGGCCACCTCGGCGCCGGCCTGGGCGTGGTCGAACTGACGGTGGCGCTGCACTACGTATTCGACACGCCCGAGGATCGGCTGGTCTGGGACGTCGGGCACCAGGCCTATCCGCACAAGATCCTCACCGGCCGGCGAGATCGCATCCGCACCGTGCGCCAGGGCGGCGGCCTGTCCGGCTTCACCCGTCGCGCGGAAAGCGAGTACGACGCCTTCGGCGCGGCGCACGCCTCGACCTCCATTTCCGCCGCCCTGGGCATGGTGGTGGCGCACGACTTGGCAGGCAAAGGGCGCAAAGTCGTCGCCGTCATCGGCGACGGCGCCATGAGCGCCGGCATGGCCTACGAGGCGATGAACAATGCCGGCTCCATGGACAGCCGCCTGATCGTCATTCTCAACGACAACGACATGTCGATTGCGCCGCCGGTGGGAGCGATGAGCGCCTACCTGTCGCGTCTCATCTCCTCGCGGCCGTACCGCACCCTGCGCCACAAGGCGAAGCAGATCGCGCGCCGCCTGCCGCGACGGATGGAGAAGGCGGCGGTACAGGCCGAGGAATACACGCGCGGCATCGTCGCCGGCGGCGGCACCTTGTTCGAGGAGCTGGGCTTCTATTACATCGGTCCCATCGATGGCCACAATCTGGACCATTTGCTGCCGGTGCTGGTCAATGTGCGCGACAGCAACGAGCCGGGGCCGGTGCTGATCCACGTCGTGACCAAGAAGGGCAAGGGCTACCCCCCGGCCGAGGAGTCCAAGGACAAGTTCCACGGCGTCTCGCGCTTCGACGTCATCACCGGCACCCAGGTCAAGTCGGCGGCCAAGGCGCCGACCTACACCAAGGTCTTCGCCGAGAGCCTGATCCAGGAGGCGGAACGGGACGAGCGCATCGTCGCCATCACCGCCGCCATGCCGTCGGGCACTGGCCTCAACCTGTTCGCCGAGCGTTTTCCGGACCGCTGCTTCGATGTCGGCATCGCCGAGCAGCATGCGGTCACCTTCGCCGCCGGACTGGCGGCCGAGGGCTACCGGCCGTTCGCCACCATCTACTCCACCTTTCTGCAGCGCGCCTACGACCAGGTCGTGCACGACGTGGCCATCCAATCGCTGCCGGTGCGCTTCGCCATTGACCGCGCCGGGCTGGTCGGCGCCGACGGCCCCACCCATGCCGGCGCCTTCGACATCGCCTATCTCGCCTGCCTGCCCGGCTTCGTGGTGATGGCGGCGGCGGACGAGGCGGAACTGAAGCACATGGTCGCCACCGCCGCCCTGATCGACGACCGGCCGAGCGCCGTGCGCTTCCCGCGCGGCGAGGGCGCCGGCGTCGCGATGCCCGAGCGCGGCATACCCCTGGAGATCGGCCGCGGCCGGGTGCTGCGCGAGGGCACGCGGGTCGCCATCCTGTCCTTCGGCACCCGCCTCAGCGAATGCCTGAAGGCGGCCGACGAGCTGGCGGCGCGGGGCCTGTCCGCGACCGTCGCCGACGCGCGCTTTGCCAAGCCCCTGGACACCCGCCTGGTGCGCCGGCTGGCCGAGGGACACGAATTGCTGATCACCATCGAGGAAGGTGCGGCCGGCGGCTTCGGCGCCCGCGTCCTCGAGTACCTGGCGCGCCAAGACCTGACGGAGCGCATTAGGCTCCGACCGATGACCCTGCCGGACCGCTTCCAGGATCACGACAAGCCGGAGCGCCAGTACGGCGAGGCCGGGCTGGCCGCGCCGGACATCGTCGCGACCGCCCTGGCGGCGCTCGGCGACCGCGACGCGGCGGCGCCCAAACGCGCCTGATGCGGACAATTGCAAAGCGAGAAAATTTCGACCAAACGGCCCCCCTGCTTCGACAGGCGTGCCATTAGAGCCTTTCCTTGAGCCTGGCGAAGGGCGAGGCCCGTCCCGCAAGATCATGTCTCGGAATTCTTGTAGCCATAAGCGCCCCACCCGCCCATGGACGCCGCGGCGTTGATCCTCGCCGCGGGCCGTGGCGCGCGCGCCGGCGGCGGCGTGCCGAAGCAGTATTGCATCATCGCCGGTCAGCCCATGCTGCGCCGGGTGCTCCGGCCCTTCCTCGACCACCCCCGCGTCGGT
>JAZFQY010000056.1:0-4494 GCA_036445355.1 Alphaproteobacteria bacterium | reverse complement strand
TGACCTTGCTGAAGTCCGATATCCCGGAGCCGGCCAAGCGGACCAAGGGGCCGCGCTACACGCCGGTGTCGAAGCGCCAGGACAAGCCCGACGGCATCGCCTATCTGTTGCGCCACTTCCCGGAGCTCACCGACGGGCAGATCGGCCGCCTGTTGGGCACCACCAAGGCGACCATCAACGCCGTGCGCGAGCGCACCCACTGGAATTCGGCCAACATCCGCCCGCGCGACCCGGTGATCCTGGGTCTGTGCAAGCAGGTCGATTTGGACGAGGCGATCCGCAAGGCGCGCAAGGCCGGCCGCAAGCCGGCCGAGGTGCAGGAGTTGCCGCCGCCCGAGGCGGAGGTCGCGCCGTCGAGCAAGCTGCCCGACTGGATGGCCAGCGTCACCTTCGGCCGCGGCTCGGGTTAGGCGCGACTCCGGCAAGTACGCAAACTTGCCGTTGGCGCTTATTTGAGGGCCTTCGCGCGATGCGACCGCGCATCGCCTCTCCTTCGAGACGCTCGCTGGCGCTCGCTCCTCGGGATGCGGCGATGCATTGATGCGCCATCGAAAGTCCTCATGCTGAGGAGACCGCGAAACGGTGGTCTCGAAGCATGAGGAACTTCCGCCGCCGCGGCGCCAGTCAATCCCCCGCCACCGGCACCGTGTAGTTGAGGGCCAAGCGGCCGCCGTCGGCGTAGACGGTCTGGCCGGTGATGTAGCTCGCCTCCTCGGAGGCGAGGAAGGCGGCGATGGCGCCGATCTCCCGCGGCTCGCCGATCCGGCCCAGGGGCGTGCGGCTCGTGATGCGCGCCATGGCCGCCGCGTCGTCGGCCACCGACTTCAAGACATCGGTCATGATGCTGCCGGGCCCGATGGCGTTGACGCGGATGGAATGCGGCGCCAGCGCCAGGGCCATGGCCTTGGTGAGCTGGTTGATGCCGCCCTTGGAGACCACATAGGGCACGATGTTGGGGATCGCCATGACGGCGTTGACCGACGACATGTTTATGATGGCGCCGCCCTTGGGCGCTTGCGACACCATTTGGCGGGCCGCCGCCTGGCCGGTCAGGAACACGCCCTTCAGATTGACCCGGATGACTCGGTCGAAATCCTCTTCCGTGAGCTCCAGAAAATCGGCGGCATGCACGATGCCTGCATTGGCGACGCAGATGTCGAGGCGCCCATGGGCATCGACCGCCGTGGCGACGAGCGCGTCCACTTGCGTCTTGTCGCCCACGTCGCAGGCGACGAAACGCGCGTCAAGCCCTTCGCCCGCGAGGCGGCCGGCCTCGGCCTCCCCGGCGGCGGCGTCGATGTCCGACAGCACCACCCGCGCGCCCTTGCGCGCCAGCGCCTCGGCGCAGGCGGCGCCGATGCCGCGCGCCGCGCCGGTGACGACCGCCGACTTGCCGTCCAGTCCCATTGATGCTCGCTCCCCGCCGTGGGCCCGCCCCGCGTCATTCCGAGTCTGCGCGAAACCGCCCGCCGCGACAAGGCGGCAGGGCGCTTAACGCGGCGAGGTCGTGACCCCGAGACCGGGTATCACGGCGGGATGAGCGTGCCAATGTCCGGTCCGAGGCCGGACTTTCCGGCCGAGCGAGTCCGAGAATAGTCTCGGCCACGATCGGACATCCTGCTTGTCGCTTCTTAGCTTGAGAGGCAAGATTATGGGATGGGACATAGCGGGATGCGATCAGGTAATCGTACGGCTGCGACCGAGGCGCGCCACGGTGGTCGCACAGTCCGTCTGAAGTGGCACAAACTCAGGCGCTTTGCGGATGATCCGCCATTCGCACGAAGGAACCTACGCGCCGGTCTGGCGGCTGGGGCGAGCCTCGAGGTCGACATTCGCGCCCTCGCGTGCGGTCGATTTGTCTGTCTGCATGACTCGCTCCTGGAGCACGAGACCACGGGGCAAGGTCCTGTCGCCCAAGTAGACGCGGCGGCCGTATCCCGTCTTCAGATGCGGGCGAGCGGCGAGCCACCCCTCCTGCTCGATGAACTTGTACAGATAATGCGAACGGGACCAACCCACCCATCGGCTTTGGTGCATCTCGATCTGTTTGGCGAGATCGACACCGCTGCGGAGAGGGCCTTCGCGGCGGCGCTCCGAGGCGTCGCACAGGGTTTCGTACTAGGCGCCCATGATTGGGATGTCGTCACCCGCGTTGGCGGTAGCGTTTCGGGCCTCGCACTCGGCTATGATCCAACTGAAGACGCCGAGCGCAGTGGCGCCGATGTCCTTCGGATCGTTCGGCAGAATGCACCGGAGGCCGACTGGATCTGCCTACGGCGGGACATGGTGCGCGCATCATTTGAGCAAGGCGACCGGCTCGTCGCTCGGCTTCGCTTATCCGGCCATCGGGTCGATTGTTGGACCATCGACCACGGGACACCAGAGGATACCGCGGATTTCGCTGCCGCGGTGACGGCTGGTTGTGATCAGGTCACCACCAACACCGCGGCGGTTTGGGCTAACTCTAAGCTCGTCGCTTAGCCTACGGTCAAGCTTGCGTATAATCTCGGCTCCTGTGCGGACAAGCCGCCGACAAACGGGAGGGAGTGAGAGGGCATGTCCAACCCCTACGAGCGGAACCTAGACCGCAACCGGGCCAATTACGCGCCCCTGACCCCGCTGGACTTCATTGCCCGCGCGGCCGCGGTCTATCCCGAGCACCCGGCGGTGGTCTATGGCGCGGTGCGGCGCAGCTGGGCCGAGACCCATGCCCGCGCGCGGCGCCTGGCCTCGGCGCTCGCCCGGCATGGCGTCGGGGTCGGCGACACGGTGGCGGTGATGGCGCCCAACCTGCCGGAGCTCTACGAGGCCCATTTCGGCGTGCCCATGGCGGGCGCGGTGCTGAACGCCATCAACACCCGCCTGGATGCGGCCACCATCGCCTTCATCCTCGAGCATACCGACGCCAAGGTGCTGATTACCGACACCGAGTTCGCCGAGACCATCAAGGCGGCGCTCGACGCCTCCGGGGCGCGGCCGCTGGTGATCGATATCGACGATGCGGCCGGTCCCGGCGGCAAGCGGCTGGGCGAGATCGACTACGAGGCCTTCATCGCCGCCGGCGATCCCGACTTCGCCTGGCGCCGGCCGGACGACGAGTGGGAGGCGATCTCCCTCAACTACACCTCCGGCACCACCGGCCATCCCAAGGGCGTGGTCTATCACCACCGCGGCGCCTATCTGAACGCGGTGGGCGACATCCTCGTCTGGTCGATGCCGGCGCATCCGGTCTATCTGTGGACCCTGCCCATGTTCCACTGCAACGGCTGGTGCTTCCCGTGGGCGGTGGCGGCGCTGGCCGGCACCAATATCTGCCTGCGCCGGGTCGAGGCCGGCGCCATCTACGCCGCCTTCGCCGAGCATGGCGTCACCCATCTGTGCGGCGCGCCGATCGTCATGCAGATGATCACCGGCGCCGGCGAGGACGAGCGCCGCGCCTTCTCCCAGAAGGTGCGGATGATGACCGCCGCCGCGCCGCCGCCGGCGGCGGTGCTCGCCGACATGGCGCGTCTGGGCATAGAGGTGACCCACGCCTACGGCCTGACTGAGACCTACGGCCCGGCCGTGGTCTGTGCCTGGCACCAGGACTGGAATGCTCGGCCGGCGGAGGAGCAGGCGGCGCTGCAGGCCCGCCAGGGGGTACGCTACCCCGTGCTCGATGGGCTGATGGTGGCCGACCCCGAGACCCTGGAGCCGGTGGCGCGCGACGGCGCCGCCATGGGCGAGGTGTTCATGCGCGGTAACGTCGTCATGAAGGGCTACCTGACGAACCCGGACGCCACCGAGACGGCCTTCGCCGGCGGCTGGTTCCATTCCGGCGATCTGGGGGTGTGGCATGCGGACGGCTATGTCGAGCTCAAGGACCGTTCCAAGGACATCATCATCTCCGGCGGCGAGAACATCTCCTCGATCGAGGTCGAGGGGGCGCTCTACCGGCACCCGTCGGTGGCCGCCGCGGCGGTGGTGGCGCGCCCGGACCCGAAATGGGGCGAGACGCCGTGCGCCTTCGTCGAGCTCAAGCCGGCGGCGCAGGCGAGCGAGGCCGAGCTGATCGAGCACTGCCGCGCCAACCTGGCCCACTTCAAATGCCCGCGCTTCGTGGTCTTCGGCGAGTTGCCCAAGACCGCCACCGGCAAGATCCAGAAGTTCATCCTGCGCAAGCGGGCGCGTGAGCTGGCGGCCGGCGCGGCCTAGGCGTCAGGAAGATCCCTAAAGCAGATCCAAATGCGGCAACGCCGTAGGGGCCGGTTTCAAACCGGCCCCTACGCCCGTGCGGCGTCCACGCAGTTACGTGCCGTCGAATCCAAATGCGGCAACGCCGTGGGAGCCGGTTTCAAACCGGGCCCGACGCCCGTGCGGCGCCCCTATGCGGTTGCGTGCCCAAATAGGTACCGCCGGGGGGATCGCGCCACTAGGAAGGCCCTCAGCCGTGATCACGGATCGGGCAGGGACACAAATCACATATCCCCCGCCGGCGCCTGCCGGCGAGCCCCT
>JAZFQY010000055.1:0-14943 GCA_036445355.1 Alphaproteobacteria bacterium | reverse complement strand
CATAGTCTGGAGCTTCTCGGCAGTCACCGTTCGCGAAGGGTTTGTTGGGGTAGGGTTGGGAGCTGGATCTCCTCGGCCCCAGATTTATGGCTTGGCCGGAACCGATATTGGCAACGACATCGGCTCGTCCATCGGCGATATTTGGGATACGCGAATGGAGGCCCAAGATTGATCGTCAGATGACCCCGTTTTTCTGTCCACCTGAGGCCTCCAGCATGGAGTCCCAATTGGGCATTCTCGCCGACTGCGCTCCCCGGCAAAGCTGGCCACGACCTTAAACTCAGCACAAATTCAAACGCTCACGCTGGCACCGTCCGACAAGACCCCGCACCGCAAAATTTCGTCGGCTGTCTGCCTGCCATATTTGTCAAATCGGCAGTAAGCCGGATCGCAAATTGAGTTGGTTGCGCGCTTCCGACCCGAACCTGGAAGCGGCGCGCCATTGGCGGCACATCATCGGTGTGTGGCCGCACCGAATAGCCACCTGCGGGAGCCCGGCCACGGCCCACCGTGCACGTCGTGCGGCTGTTCCCTGATGATTCCCTGTTATTTCCTGTTGGGCATTTGGCGTGAAGCCTTCTAGTACGTTGAAATCGCGATGATTTTCCGACTTGGGTGCTGTCGGACGGGTTCGAATTAGAAGTATTCCCTGCATTTTCCCTGATGAGCAGGGATTTTCTTGGAGTGAATGGTTGGAGGCAACCTCATCGGTCGAGACGAGGGCCACTGCTGCCCCGATCTGCGCTCCGCTTTTTGGCAATCTTATGCCGGTCAATGGGTCTCATGGCCCTAATTTGGATGGAACCACGGCCCAATTGAAGCGTCATTGCGGCACGTGGCCCGCGCTGGTATGAGTCGGCCCCCGCCTCTTACAGACCCTTGGAAATTCGATTGTCCGTCATCTGCACAGATCGGCCGACGATGGCCCGCATTTTTGACTGATGGAGCAGGGCAGCGGTCGGCTTCCGGGCCGTCGGGCTCCATGACTGCGCAGCCGGTCGCTGGGACCGAGGCCGTTACCGGGCGTGCGCCCGCATCGTCGATTAAAGATCTGAAATGGACCGCCCACATGATGGCCATTTCACTTGGGCTTTCCGTGCCGATGATCCTGTTTGGCAAAGCGGTTGGCGGTGCTCTGTTCGTGGTCATGTCGGTCCTTGTCCTAGTGGCGCCGGGGCGCGAGGCCGCCTTCCGTGCCCTAGCCTCATTGCATAAGCGACCGCTCGTCTGGGTGCTGCTCGCCCTGTTCGCGGTCTGGGCCGTATCGGTGGCCGGCTCGATTGATCCGATGAAGTCGGCGCAGGTATGGCTGCGCATGATCGCCTTCCTGACACTTGCAGCGGCGATTTGGGCGCGGATGATGTGTGAGCCGGCACTGCTCGACAGGACATTGACAGTCTTGGTTCTGGCCTCTGTCGCAACGGGCGTCGCCGCGCTGATCGGAATTTTCCTGCTGCCGGAGCAGATCGCCGCACTGGGCCTCAAGCTACCCAAATATTACGCATCGGCTGTGGCTTGCCTCGTGCCATTGGTGGTATGGGCGGGGTTCCGGGCCGGTGGCCGAATGCGCCTGCTGGCAATTGCCTATCCCGCCCTGGCAGTCGGCGCCATTGCCGGTATGAGCAGCCGCTCTGCCGTGGCGGGTCTGGCCTTCAGTGCACTGGCGATGGGGCTTGCCTGGGGCGCGCGCAATGTCAGCCGGCGCACCGCCCTTTTACTTATGGTGGCTGCGATTGCCGCCGCCTGCATTGTGCTGGCATTCATATTCGTGAACCTGCCGCCATTGCCGTACCAGCCGGACAGTGAGCCATTCATTCCATCTGCCTTGATTGACAAACATCGCCAGGTGATCTGGTCCTTTACTCTGAACCTCGTGGGCCAGGCGCCCTTGTTCGGCCACGGGCTGGACGTCATCAATGAAGTCACCGGGGCCGGCCAGCGCATCGTCGGGATCGGCTCGGAGTACATTCCCTCTCACCCGCACAATTGGATTTTGGAGGTGCTGGTCGAGACCGGCGTCGTCGGGCTGTCGCTGATGGCGATCGCATTGACCTTTGCCGCCTATGGTGTGCTTTCCAATTTGCGGGCCGGCATGCCGGGCGCACTCGCCGCGTTGGGCGTCTTTGCCGCCTTTTGGTCGGCATCCTTGTTCAATTTCTCGATTTGGTCGGCCTGGTGGCAGGTGTCGTTTCTGGTGCTCTATGCGATAGGCCTCGCCGGAAAGCAGCAACGAAGCGGCCCGGGACTGGTCGGCGGCTGATTATTGCCGCATTAACACGGCGCTGTTAGTACTCTTGGGCCCGACCAGCCGCCAGCAGAAAGCGCCATGGTCTTCTTCCTGCTCAAGCTTGCCGCCTCGATCCTGCTCATCTGGCTGGTGCTGCGCGGCATCGAACTCGATCAGCTCGTGGGCCATCTGCGGCGGGCCGACCCGGGCGGGCTCACCCTGGCCTGGGTCATGCTGGCGGCGACGTGGTTCAGCCAGGCGTTGCGCTGGCGGGTGATCACGCGGGCGCTCGCCCAGCCCCTGGCCTATCGCGAGGCGGTGCTGGCGGTGATCGTCGGGCAGTTCTTCAACCAGACCCTGCCCTCGACCGTCGGCGGCGACGGCATGCGAATATGGCGCGCTCGCCGCGCGGGACTGACCCTAGGCGGCGCGGTCAACAGCGTGCTCATCGACCGCGGCGTCGCCCTGGTGGCGCTTCTGATGCTGGTGGCAGCGAGCCTGCCCTTGGCAGAGACCCGCATCGCCGACCCCCTTGCCCGTGCCGGCCTGTGGCTGGTGATCGGCCTCGGCGCCGCCGGCCTGGCGCTGGTGCTCGTCCTCGACCGTGTGCCGCTGCCGGCGGCGCTACGGCGGCTGCGCCCGGTGGGCGGCGTGGCGGCGCTGGCGCGCGATTGCCGGCGGGTGTTTCTGGCGCCGGGAACGGCGACAACCGTGCTGGCGGTGTCGCTCGCGAGCCACCTCGTGGTGGTCTCCGCGGTCTTCGTGCTCGCCCGTGCGCTCGGGGTCGCGGCCGGCTTCCTCGACTGCCTGGTGCTGGTGCCGCCGGTAATGATGATCGCGGCGGTGCCTCTCTCCATTGCCGGCTGGGGCCTGCGCGAAGGGGCGATGGTCACCGCCTTTGGCTTCGTCGGTGTCGGCGCGCCCGAGGCGCTGGCCATGTCGGTGCTGCTGGGACTCACCCTACTCCTGGTCGGCGCCGTCGGCGCACCGGTGTGGCTGATGACCGGGCGGCCAAGTGCCTCAGCCCTGCGCGGTGCACTGCACGACCAGGGGCAGGGGGAGGCGTGAGGCGGCCATGAATGAGGCGCCGGCGGCGAGCGACGTGCAGAGATTGTCGCCGCGCAAGCAGGCGATCCGCGACCTCAACGACCGCCTGGCGCCGGAGCGGGCACGCTGGCGTGCGAAGAACAAATACTTCCACGCCGAGAACATTCGCTACATGCGCTTCCTGGTGCCGCCGGGCCTGAGCGTCCTGGAGCTCGGCTGCGGCGCCGGCGACCTTCTGGCGGCGCTCGAGCCGGCGCGCGGCGTCGGCGTCGATCTCAGTCTCGGCATGGTCGAGGCGGCGCGGCAGAGTTTCCCGCGGCTCGACTTCCGGATCGGCGACATCGAGGACCCCGCGACTCTGGCGGCACTCGAGGGGCCGTTCGACGTCATCCTGCTGTCGGAAACGGTGGGCGATCTGGAAGACGTGGAGGCGACCTTCGCCGGCCTGCATGCGCTCTGCCGCCCGGATACGCGCCTCATCGTCTCCTACCACTCGCCCTTGTGGAAGCCGGTGCTGCGTCTCGCCATCGCCATCGGGCAGAAGATGCCGGCCCGGCCCGACAACTGGCTGGCGCTGGAGGACATCGAAAACCTGCTCATGCTGGCGGACTTCGAGCTCATCCGCCACGAGCGGCGCCAGCTCCTGCCGAAGCGGCTCTTGGGCCTGGGGTCGCTCGTCAATCGTTACGTCGGGACCCTGCCCGGCATCCGCCTCGCCTGTCTCTACAACTATGTCGTCGTCCGGCCGTTGCGCGGGGTCGCGGCCGAGAACCCGTCGGTGAGCGTCGTCATTCCGGCGCGCAACGAGCACGGCAACATCGCCGCCGCGATCGAGCGCCTGCCCGAATTCTGCGACGACATCGAGATCGTCTTCGTCGAGGGCCATTCGAGCGACGGCACGCTCGAGGAGATGCACCGCGTCAAGGCGGCGCACGGCGAGCGCGGCATCAAAGTCGTGGTGCAGGACGGCATCGGCAAGGGTGACGCGGTGCGCAAGGGCTTCGAGGTGGCGCGCGGCGACGTTTTGATGATCCTCGATGCCGATCTAACCATGCCGCCGGAGCAGTTGGTGAAGTTCTACGACGCGCTTACCGCCAACAAGGGCGAGTTCATCCTCGGCTCGCGCCTGGTCTACCCGATGCAGAGCGAGGCCATGCGCCTGCTCAACCTACTCGCCAACCACGGCTTCTCGCTGTTGTTCACCTGGCTGCTGAACCAGCGCTTCACTGACACGCTATGCGGCACCAAGGTGCTGAGTGCCTCCCACTACCGGCAGATCGCCGCCAACCGGTCCTATTTCGGCGACTTCGACCCATTCGGCGATTTCGACCTCATCTTCGGCGCCGCCAAGCTCAACCTTAAAATTGTCGAGGTGCCGATCCGCTACGCCAATCGCGCCTATGGCGAGACTCAGATCTCGCGCTTCCGCCATGGCTGGCTGCTGCTGCGCATGGTCGTTTTCGCCTATCGCAAGCTGAAGGCGATCTGAAGTTGGTCGCCGGCGCGATTGTCGACCACCGCGCGCGGTGGCGGGAGAAGCCCGTGCTGCGGGCGATCTACGAGGATTTCTACCGCCGTATCGCCGCGGCCTGCGTTCCCGGGCGGACGCTGGAGATCGGCGGCGGCTCCGGCAACTTCAAGGCGCACGCGCCCGAGGTGCTGTCCAGCGACGTGCAACCGGTCCCCTGGCTCGACCTGGTGGCCGACGCCCACGCATTGCCCGTCGCCGCGGCGTGCCTCGCCAACATCGTCGGCGTCGACGTACTGCACCATCTGCACCGGCCGCGCCTGTTCTTCGCCGAGGCGGAGCGAGTGCTGAGACCCGGCGGCCGCGTGGTGCTGGTCGAACCGGCGATCACGCCGGTGAGCTGGCCGGTCTACCGTTACCTGCACCCGGAGCCGGTGCGCCTGGGCGACGACCCGCTGATCGATGGGCCGGCGGACCCGGGGCGCGACCCCTACGACGCCAACCAGGCCGTGCCCACGACCCTCTTCGGCCGCCATCTGGGGCGCTTCCACGATCTGTTTCCGGAGCTGCGCCTGGTCGCGCGGCGGCGCCTCGGCCTCGTCGCCTATCCCCTCTCGGGAGGCTTCCGGCGCTGGTCGCTCATGCCGGCGGCGGCGGTCGGGCCGCTGTTGCGCCTCGAGGACGCGCTGGCGCCGGCCTTGGGCGCCCTGATGGCGTTTCGGATGTTCCTGGTCGTCGAGCGCCGGCCCTAACTCGCGGCGACGACGGCGTCCAGGGGCAGGGCGACGCGCACCTGGCGGCCCAGCATCTCCAGGAGCAGGACGACGCGCTCGCGCTCGTCCATGCGCTCGAACAGACCGATGCGGTCACACAAGGAGCCGGCGGCGATGCGCACGGGGTCGCCCGGCTTGTACGCGGCCAGGCGCCCGAGGCTGACGAAGCCATCCTCCTCGCGGGCGCGAATATCGTCCACCACCCCCGGCGGCACCGGCGCCGGGGCGTCGCCGGTGCAGATCAAATGGTGCACGCCGAAGGTCGAATGGATGGCACGCCAGCGCGCGGTGGCCTCATCGAAGGCGACGAACAAGTAGCGCGGGAACAGGGGGGCGGGCACGCGCTCGGTCCGCCTGGCGTGGCGCCGCCACTTGCGGAAGCGCGGCAGGTAGGCCTCGAAGCCCTGGCGCAGCAGGTTGGCGAGCGCGCGCGGCTCGCCGTGGGGCTGGGTATGGGCGACGTACCACTGCTTCATGACGCCTCCTTGCGGTCTCGGGCGTTGTCCCCGGTGCGCACGATGCCCAGGAGCGGCGGCGCCAGGATGCGCTCGGGCGGGTATGCGGCGGCGAGCGTCTCGTAGCGCTCCTGCGCCCGGCGCACGGTTGTGAACAGGACAGCGTCGAAATCGCCCAGCTCGGTGAGGCCGCGCACCACCGGCAGGCCGACGAATCGGTCGCGCCCGAAGCCCGCATCGGCGATGCCGACGATCTCGATTTCGGGACTGGCGGCGCACAGGACGGCCACCTCGGCCAGCTCGCTGGCGCCATAGAGCGCGAGGCGGCGCCAGCCCTCCACCTGGGCGGCGGCGATGAGGCCGTCGAACTGGTTGCGCGCCTTGCGGAAGAAGTTGAAGGAGGAAGTGAGGTACTCCGTCGTCAGGCGGCTCTTCTCGGCGAAGCCCTTGGGGGTGAGGTAGTAGGCATAGCGGTTGGGCGGCGCCTGGGTGACCTTGATCAGGCCCTTCTTAACGCAGCGCTTGAGGTAGGCGTTCGTGAGACCCAGCGCGATGCCGAGCTGGCGCGCCACCGAGCGCTGGGTCATGCCGCTGTCGGCGTGCACGGCGTTGAGCACGCCCAGGGTGATCTCGGTCTTACTCGAGGCCGGGCCGGGCAGGACCGCGTCTTCGCCCTCGCCGCCGGCAGCGGGCGCCCTGGCGGCCGCCGCGGCGGCCGCCAGGGCCGGGCCCATGTGTGTCGTATCCCCACTGTTCACGGCGCGAACACTACTCCGTTCACCCCCTGAACGTCAAGGGGTGGCGGTTGTGTCCTTGTTTAAAATAGCTCCAGACAAAGATCGACCGAGGGCCTGAAACCCGGCCAGCAACCATATTCTGTGCAGGTGTGCCTGACCTAGAGCCTTATCCGGCCAGAATGGTTCATTCTGGCCGGATAAGGCTCTAGGCGGCGCGTGGACGTATGTCGCGCTTGATGGTGTGGCCGCGGTCCGCTTGCGCGACCGACAGGTCGTAGGCGGTCTGCAGATTGAGCCAGAACTCCGCGCTCGTGCCGAAGTAGCGGGCGAGGCGCAGCGCCGTGTCGGCCGTGATGGCGCGCGGCTTGTCCTCACGCAGGATGGCGCCGATGCGCGTTGCCGGGACGCGTAATTCGGTTGCCAGGGCGTTCGCACTCAGGCCCAAGGGGCGCATAAACTCCTCGTGTAGCACCTCTGCAGGATATGTACGAATTCGGGGCATGGTACCTTCTAGTGATTGTCGACGATTTCGATGTCGCAGGCGCCCTCTTCCCAAATGAAGCAAATGCGCCATTTGTCGATTATGCAGACACTCTGTTGGCCGCGCCTGCTTCCCTTCAAGGATTCGAGCCCATTGCCGAGTGGCACGCGCGGGTCACGCAGCGTCTTGGCGGCGTCCAGCATATCCAGCTTGCGCAACGCAACCTTCCGAAAGCTGCGAAAGCGAGGCGCTGGGCCGCCGTTGAACAGGCTTTCCGTCTGGCGATCTTTGAAACTCATTATTATACGCAGAGCGTAATACGCCGAACGTAAAATGCCAAGGGAGCTTGTTATCATTCATGTCCGGCAGCCTCCGCACCCGCCCCGTGGGGCGGCCGGAAGTCGGCGGGCGATAGCCGCGTCCCGACTCGCCGCCGCGTGCGAGCATTGATCACATTGTGAAGCACGAACCCAACCGGGAGGGCGGCATGGCAGGCGCGGCTGAGCCGGGCGGGCACGGCGACGACCGCGCGCGGCTGCGCGCGATCATCGCTGGCGCCTCGTTGCGCTTCGGCAGCTTCAAGCTCGCCTCCGGCGGTGAGAGCAACGTCTTCATCGACCTGAAGCAGACCCTGCTCGACCCCGAGGGTCTGAACCTGGCCGCCGACCTGATCCTGGAGCTGCTGGAAGGGGAGGAGGCGGAGGCCGTCGGCGGGCTGGTCCTGGGCGCCTGCCCGCTGGTCGACGCGGTCTGCGTCAAGAGCCTCGGCCGGCGGCCCCTCACCGGCTTCTACGTGCGCAAGGAGCCCAAGGGCACGGGCACCCAGCAGATGATCGAGGGCCCGCTCGCACCCGGGGCGCGAGTGATCCTGCTTGAGGACGTGACCACCCGTGGCGGCTCGGCGCTGAAGGCGGCACGGGTGGTGCGCGACGACCTCGGCTGCACGGTCACCAAGGTCATCTCCGTGGTCGACCGTGAGCAGGGCGCGCGCGAGAACCTGGCGGCGGCGGGCCTGGAGCTCGTCTCACTGTTCACCATGGGCGATTTCTTGAAGGTCCCACACGCTCCCGTTCGCCGGTAGGCGGCCGGCCAGGCGGCGGTCCTGGTGGTTCGAGACGACCGTTTCGCGGTCTCCTCACCATGAGGATATCGGTTTCATGTAATGCGTTGCCTCATCTCGAGAAGCGCCCGAGGGGGCGCGTCTCGAAGCAGAGGCAACGCGGCGTCACACCGGGCAATAGTCTCTCCCTTGATCGAAGGTCTTGGGTCCGGTGACCGGCGAAGTGTGCTAGTCAAGATTGGGTCAGCCCCGGCTCTCCCGTCCGCGGCGTTTGACATATACCGCCCGGGGACAGTAAGCAGGCGCGCCCCGGTCCATCATGAGCACGCATCACAAGATCTGCGTCGTCGGCCTCGGCTATGTCGGCCTGCCGCTAGCCGTCGCCCTCTCCCGGCACTTTCCGGTGATCGGCTTCGACAGCGACCCGGCGCGCGTGGCCGAGCTGGCGGCCGGGCGCGACCGCACGGGCGAGGTCGACCCGGCGGCGTTCGCCGGCCTCGAGATCACCGCCGATGCCGCGGCCTTGGCTGGGCACGATGTCTTCATCGTCGCCGTGCCGACGCCGGTGGACGCTGCCAACCGGCCCGACTTGGGCGCGGTGCTGGAGGCCGCCGAGGCGGTCGGCCGCGCGCTCCGGCCCGGCGCAATCGTGGTATTGGAATCCACCGTCTATCCGGGCGTCACCGAGGAGGTGTTCGGCCCGGCGCTGGCCGCGGCTTCGGGCCTCGCGAGCGGGCGCGACTTCTTCCTCGGCTACGCGCCGGAGCGCATCAACCCTGGCGACCGCGCGCACACGGTGGAGCGCATCACCAAGGTCGTCGCCGGCCAGACGCCCGAAGTGACCCGGACGCTGGAGGAGATCTACGGTACCGTCGCCGGCCGGGTCTTCGTCGCCCGCGACATCAAGACCGCCGAGGCGGCGAAGGTGATCGAGAACGCCCAGCGCGACATCAACATCGCCTTCGTCAACGAGGTCGCCGCCATCGTCGGCCGCATGGGCCTGTCGATCCACGACGTGCTCGACGCGGCGGAGACCAAATGGAACTTCCTGCCCTTCCGCCCCGGCCTGGTGGGCGGCCACTGCATCGGCGTCGATCCGTTCTACCTGGCCCACGCGGCGCGTGCCGCCGGCCACGACCCGGAGATCATCCTCGCCGGGCGGCGCATCAACGACGCCATGGGCGGCGAACTGGCCGGTCGCATCGCCGAGGCGGTGGGCGAGGCCGGCGCCCGGGTGCTGGTCCTCGGTCTGACCTTCAAGGAGAACGTGCCCGACCTGCGCAACTCCAAGGTGGTGGACCTGGTGAACGGCCTCAGCGCGCGCGGTCTCGAGGTCGCGGTGCACGATCCGTTGGCGGTGCCGGAGGAGGCGGCGCGGCTCTATGGTATCGAGCTGGTGACCGACCTCGCCGGTCCCTACGACGCGCTCGTCGGCGCGGTCGCACACGCCCAGTACCGGAGCTTTGCCGCCGCCGAGCTGGCGGCCCTGCTGCGGCCGGACGGGCTAGTGGCGGACATCAAGGGCATGTGGCGCGGCCTCGAGCTGCCGCCGGGCCTGCGCCGCTGGCAGCTCTGAGACATCGACCACTGGTGGCGCCCCGCTCTCAGGTCTCGTTTTCCAGGCGCGTGAGTGCCCACCTGACCTCGGCCGCCGGGGCCGCGTTGGCGTCGATCTCGCCGCCGACGACGATCTGCTCGCTGCGCCGCATGCGGTCCATGGCACCGAGATAGACCGTCTCGCCCAGGCTCATGGTGCCGCCCGTGGCGCGCAGGCGCCAGCCGGCGCCGCTCGGCAGGCGCAAGAGCGCGGCGCCGCCGTCGCGCGCGAGCGAGGCCGTGACCGCCGGGTGCAGGTGAAAGCGGATGACGAACTGGCTAGCCGGCGTCGCCGCATCGCCGATGCGGTGCAGGCTGTCCTCGCCGCGCAGATCGTCGCCGTCGGCGGCGAGGTAGAGGCGGCGGCGATGCTCGAGGCCGAAATTGGCCATATAGCCGTCATGCGCCGTGTCCAGCCAGATCGCGCCATCCGCCTCCTGTCGTTCGCAATGGATGAATGTCGGCGCGCGCCGCCCCCGGCTCGTGATCTCGGTGGAGTTGGTGTCGTCGACGATGAGGGTCGAGTGCGCTGCCGTCGCGCGCTGCGCCGTCGACCAGGGCTCACGCGCGCCGGGTCGCGCACCGCTGTTGACGATCAGGCGCTCCTTGCCCACTGACATCTCCAGGCTCAGGGTGCCGGCATGGGCGGCCTCTCCGGCGGCCGACGGGCCGACATCCACCAGCACCAGGGCGCGGTTGGCGGTCAGCCGCTCGAAGCCGGCATAGGGCGCGCTCGTCGGCGGGCGGGCGCGCGCGTCGGCCTGGGTGAGTAGCATGTCGATGGCCGCACCCTGCTCCTCGCCGGCACCGTTGAACAACGCCAGCCCGCCGTCGCCGTGGCGCAGCATGCGCAGCATCGGGGCGGCGCGCTCGATGGCGGCGTGCAGCATGGGCGGCACCTCGCGCCCACCCGCCAGCAGCGCCCCGCGCAGATCGACCAGGTGCCGGAGCACCGCCATCAAACTCGCCGGATTGCGCGAGGGGTGGCCACCGTCGGGCAGGATCTGGCCCGCCAGCTCACCATCCAGCAACTTTAACGCCTGCTGCCGCCAGCCCTCGTGGCCGGGGACGCACAGCCCGGCGACGGCCAGGGCCTTGATCGCCACGATCCGCCCCTCGCCTGCGGCACCGCCGGGCAGGGCCCGGCTCAGATGCTTGGCCTGGCGGGTGAGCGAAGCGAAGCAGCGCTTGCGGAAGGCGTCATCGGCGCTGGCGCAGAAGAAGTCGTGCTGGCCGAGCCAGGCACAGAGCCGGCGGCCGAGCACGTCCGGCCGCCAGGCGAGCTCGTGCCAGTTGTCGTGGTGCTCGATCCAGTCATCGATCAGCGTCCGCGCCCGGCGCCGCGCCGCGTCGCCGCCCACGGCGCGCAAGTCCTTCAGCCACTCGAAGCCGTTGAGCGCGACACGCCAGGCCTCGCTGGTTCCCACCGCCTGCCAGGCGACCCGCTCGGCGTTCACCGTTTCATCGAAAAACTGGAACTCGCCGCCGAGGATGGCGCCGCCTTGCGCGGCGTCGCCGGGCCACGGGTCGGGTGGCACCAGCGCCAGCTCGCCCGGTGCCCGACCCGCCAGGCTCATGCCGTAGATCGGGCTGCCGTACAGGAGCTTTCCCAGGCTTGTCCGCAAGTCGCCGAGGGAGCGGAGCTGCATCTCGCCTATCGTCAGGATCGGGTTTCCGTCAACCGCCGCGCAGGGCGCGAATGTTGTCGGCGTATTTATCGCGGCCGCCGCGGAACGTCGCCGTGCCGGCGACGAGTACGTCGGCGCCGGCGGCGATCGCCTTCGGCGCCGTCTCTTGGTCGATGCCGCCGTCGACCTCGAGTGCGATCGGCTGGCCACCGCCGGCGGTGTGGTCGTCGATGCGCTGCCGGATCGCAGTCAGCTTGTCCAACGCCTCGGGGATGAAGACCTGCCCGCCGAGGCCGGGGTTGACGCTCATCACCAGCACCAGATCGCACAGGACGAGCAGGTGGTCGATGGCGGCGATCGGCGTCGCCGGGTTGAAAACCAGCCCCGCCTGCTTGCCGAGCCGGCGAATGGTCTGCAGCGTGCGGTGAACGTGCGGCCCGGACTCGGGATGCACCGAGATGATGTCGGCGCCGGCTTCGGCGAAGGGCTCGATCAGCGGATCGACTGGGCTCACCATCAAATGCACGTCGAAAGGCTTCGCCGAGTAAGGCCGGATCGCGGCCACGACCGCCGGCCCAATGGTCAGGTTGGGCACGAAATGACCGTCCATGACGTCGACATGGATCCAGTCGGCGCCCGCCTCGTCGACGGCGCGCACCTCTGCGCCCAGCGACGCGAAATCGGCGGCAAGAATGGAGGGAGCAATGCGAACGTGCGAAGCCGCCGAATCGGGCATGGCGTTTGGTAACAGCTTGCTCGAATCGCCGCAAGCGCCCGCCCGCGATCATGGAGTGCGATACAGGCGGCAGGCGTAGAAGCCGTCCATGCCGCCCTGCGCCGCTAGGTGGCAGGGCAGGGTGCGCAGATCGCCCGCCGGCGTCACCGCGTCGGCGATGCCACCCACTTCTCCCGACGCAATCGGCGCACGGACGAGATCGCGAGCATCGGCGAGCGCCGCCTCGACCACCGCCGCGCACTCCTCCGGCTGCAGCGAGCAGACCGAGTAGACAAGCATCCCCCCCGGGGCCAGCATGGCGATGGCGGCGCGCAAGAGGCGGCCTTGCAGCGCCGCCATGCGCGTCACGTCTTCGCGGGTCTTGAGGCGCGCCACGTCCGGATGCCGGCGGATGGTGCCGGTCGCCGTGCACGGCGCATCGAGCAGCACCAGGGGAAATGGCTCCGCCGGGCGAAAGGCCAGAATGTCGGCCGCGACGACCTCCACGTCGAGCCGCAGGCGGCGCAGATTCTCGCGTAGCAGCTCGGCGCGCCCCCGCGCCGCGTCGACGGCGGTCACGCGCGCGCCGGCGGCGGCGAGCTGTGCGGTCTTGCCACCGGGTGCGGCGCACAGGTCGAGCACCCGGCGGCCGGCGACCTCGCCCAACAGCCGCGCCGGAAGCGCCGCCGCCGCATCCTGCACCCACCAGGCGCCGTCGCCATAGCCGGGCAGATCGGTGACGGCGCCGCCGAGGGGCAGGCGCAAGCTGCCCGTTTGCAGCGACTCCGCCTGCAGCCGTGCGGCCCAATCGGCAGGGTCTGCCTTCACCGAGAGGTCGAGGGAGGGCTCGGCCAGATGTGCCAGGGCGATGGCGCGCGCCGCCGCCTCGCCGTAGGCGGCGTGCCAGGACTGCCAGAGCCAATCCGGGGTGTTGAGGCGCGCCGCGTCCTGGCCGGCGACGAGGTCGTCGCCCTCGCGCGCGATGCGGCGCAGCACGGCGTTGACCAGGCCGGCCCGGCTCGTCCCTCCGGAGGTGAGGGCGACGCCGGTGTCGATGGCGGCGTAGGCGGGGGTGCCGAGGAAGAGCAATTGTGCGGCACCCAGTCGCAGCACGTTGTGCACGCGAGCGAGCTTCTTGGGCAACGGGCGGTCGAGGCAATGCGCGATGACGGCGTCGATCTGGCCCAGGCGGCGCAGTACCGTCGCCACCAGCAGGCGCGCGAAGGCGCGGTCGCGGGCCGGCAGCGCCGGCAAGGATCGGCTCCGTGCCAGCGCCTCGTCGAGGGGGTGGCCGCGTCCGAGGACCGCTCTCAGAAGGTCGAGCGCCTCGCCGCGCCCGTCGGTGGGCCGGCTCAGGGCCACTCCCGCACGGCCACGGTCGCCGTCGCCTGGGCGGCGATGCCTTCGCCGCGGCCGGTGAAACCGAGCCCCTCGGTGGTCGTCGCCTTGACGCTCACCCGCGCGGGGTCGAGGTCGAGAATGTCCGCGATGCGCGCGCGCATGGCGTCGCGGTGGGGCGCCAGTTTCGGTCGCTCGCAGATCAGGGTCACGTCGAGGTGGCGGATCCGGCCGCCATACTCGGCCACCAGCCGCGCCGCATGGCGGAGGAACAGCGCCGATTCCGCGTCCCGCCAGCGTGCCTCGGCGGGCGGAAAGTGCTGGCCGATGTCGCCGGCGCCGATCGCGCCCAGGAGCGCGTCGGTGAGGGCATGCAGCCCAACATCGGCGTCCGAATGACCGGCCAGTCCGTGCCCGTGGGCGATGCGCACGCCGCACAGCATGATGTGGTCGCCGGGGGCGAAGCGGTGGACGTCGAAGCCGCCGCCGACGCGGATGTCATCGGCGGCGAGCATGCGCTCGGCGCGGACGAAATCGGCGTCGGTCGTGATCTTGACGTTGTCCTCGCTGCCCGGCACCAGGGCGACGGCGAGGCCGGCGGCCTCGGCCACCGCCGCGTCGTCGGCATGGGCGGCGCCCGCCAGGCGGCGGTGGGCGTCGAGGATGGCGGCGAAGGCGAAGCCCTGGGGCGTCTGCGCCCGCCAGAGCCCGGCGCGGTTAACGCCTTCACGGACCATGCCGTCGTCGCCGGCGCGCTTCAGCGCGTCGCTCACCGCCAGGGCCGGGATGGCTCCCTGCGTATCGCCGAGCGCGTCCAGGACCCGGTCGATGGTGGCGGCGTCGACGAACGGTCGCGCCGCGTCGTGGATCAGCACGCGTACCGGCGGCGAGTCGGCGAGGCTTTCCAATCCCAGGCGGCAGGAGTCCTGACGTGTCGCCCCGCCCATGACCGGCGCCGACAGCTCGAGATCCGCCGTCGCCGCCTGGTACGGCCCGGCATCGTCGGGATGGATGACGACCCGCACGGCACCGACGCGGGGGTGGTCGAGGAAGGGCCGGAGCACCCGGCGCAGCATGGGCTGACCGGCGATGATGCAATACTGCTTCGGCACGCCGCCGCCGGCGCGCGCGCCACGGCCGGCGGCGAGGATCAACGCCGCGGCGTCCATGGGCGGGTGGGGCGCTTGTGGCTACGAGAATTCCGAGACATGATCCTGCGGGACGGGCCTCGCCCTTCGCCAGGCTCAGGGAAAGGCTCTAATGGCACGCCTGTCGAAGCAGGGGGGCCGTTGGGTCGAAAATTTCTCGCTTTGCAATTGTCCGCATCAGGCCCGTTTGGGCGCCGCCGCGTCGCGGTCGCCGAGCGCCGCCAGGGCGGTCGCGACGATGTCCGGCGCGGCCAGCCCGGCCTCGCCGTA
>JAZFQY010000054.1:0-3206 GCA_036445355.1 Alphaproteobacteria bacterium | reverse complement strand
ACCGTCGACGGCGGCAACGCCGCCGCCATGCTGCGCTAGCGGCGCGGCAATCCTTAGCGACCCCGCGTTAGCGGACCGGTGTACGCCATCCTCGACGGACTGCGGGTGGTGGAGGGCTCGGCCTTCGTCGCCGCGCCCCTGGGCGGTATGACCCTGGCCCAGCTCGGCGCCGACGTCATTCGCTTCGACCTGCCCGGCGGCGGCCTGGACGCGCGCCGCTGGCCGCTGACGGCGGCGGGCGAGAGCCTCTACTGGGCCGGTCTCAACAAGGGCAAGCGCTCTCTCGCCGTCGATTTCCGCCGCCCCGAGGGGCAGGAGCTGGTGGCGGCGCTCGTCACCCGGCCGGGGCCCGAGGGCGGCCTGTTCCTGACCAACCTTCCGGCGACCGGCGGCCTCAACTACGAGGCGCTGAAGGCGAGGCGGGCGGACCTGATCCTGGTCCAGGTCATGGGCAACCGGGACGGCACCAGCGCCGTCGATTACACAGTCAATTGCGCTGTCGGTTTTCCCGCCGCCACCGGGCCGGACGAGGCGCCGGTCAATCACGTGCTGCCGGCGTGGGACATGGCGACGGGCATGATGGCGGCGCTGGGTCTGCTGGCGGCGGAGCGGCGCCGGCGCCTCACCGGCGAGGGAGGGCTCGTGCGCCTCGCCCTCGCCGACGTCGCCCTCGCCATGGTCGGTCATCTCGGACACGTCGCCGAGGCGCAGATCAACGGCGCCGAGCGGCCGGCCCTGGGCAACCATCTCTACGGTGCATTCGGGCGCGACTTCGCCACCGGCGACGGGCGCCGGGTGATGGTGGTGGCGATCACCTCCCGCCAGTGGCGGAACCTGGTCGCCGCGACCGGCATCGCCGAAGAGGTGGCTCGCCTCGAGGCGGCGCAGGGCGTCGATCTCGACGACGAGGGCGCGCGCTTCCACGCGCGCGCGGCGGTCGCGGCCCTGATCGCGCCGTGGTGCCGGTCACGCAGCCTGGCCGATGTCGGTCAGGCGTTCGACGCCGCGGGCGTGTGCTGGGGCCCCTACCGGAGCTTCACCCAGATGGTCGCCGAGGATCGGCGCTGCTCCATCGCCAACCCCCTGTTCGAAGAGGTGGAGCAGCCTTGCATCGGCCGCTATCTGATGCCGGGCTCGCCCCTCGATTTCGCCGCCCTCTCCCGACAGCCGGTGCGCCCGGCACCGCGGCTGGGCGAGCACACCGACGAGATCCTGGCAGAGTTGCTGGGCCTCGGCGGCGGCGAGATCGGCCGGCTGCGCGAGCGCGGCGTCGTCGCCGGCCCGACGGGTAACTAGAGCCTTGACGATACCGGTCTTGCCGGCAGGAGAGCTGTTGCGCCTGTGCCGAGAGGCGCTTGCGGCGGCGGACGCCTATCTCTCCGACGCCCACGGCGCCGTCGCCCGCCGGGTCGTCGTCGACGGCCGGCCCAACGCGTCACGGCTGCGGGACGCCCAGTTCGCCGCCCACGGCCTGGCCTGGATCGCCACCACCGTGGAGGCCCTGCGCCAACTGCACCGCTGGGCCGAGGGCCTGCACGCGGCCGGGACCCTGGGCGAGCTGGACGCCCTCATTCTCGCCGCCGGCTTCGGCGAGTATCTGTGCCAGCTCCAAGGCGGCATCGCCATGAGCCAGGGCGAGATCGTGCGCCCGGCCGACCTTGGGCTGGGCGAGGCGGCGCGAACGCGCCTTGCCGACGCGGCGGTGTCCCGCCTCATGGCCGAAGGCAACACGAGCGCTAGCCGCAACCGCATCGCCGCGCACATGGCCGAGCGATTCGGCAACGCCGGCCTCGACGACACGCTCGAGCTCGTGCGCGCTCAGTTCCGCCGCTTCGCCGACGAGGAGATCGCACCCCACGCCGGGCGCTGGCACGCCGAGGACGCGCTCATCCCCCTCGACCTCATGGGCCGCATGGCCGAGCTGGGGGTGTTCGCCCTCACCGTGCCCAAGGAGGACGGCGGCCTCGGCATGGGCCGGCTCGCCATGTGCGTGGTGACCGAGGAGCTTTCGCGCGCTCATCTTGGTGCCGGCTCCCTCGCCACGCGCTCGGAGATCGCGGCGGAACTGATCCGCCTCGCCGGCACTGAGGCGCAGAGGCGGCGCTACCTGCCCGGGATCGCCGCCGGCAAGATAATTCCCGCCGCCGTCTTCAGCGAGCCGGAGGCCGGCTCCGACCTGGCCGCCGTGCGCACTCGTGCCGTCAGGGTCGACGAAAACTACAAAGTGACCGGCGCCAAGACCTGGGCCACCCACGCCGCGCGCGCCGACCTGATGGTCCTGCTGGTGCGCACCGACCCCGAGGCGAAAGGACATCGCGGCCTGAGCCTGCTCCTCGCCGACAAGCCGCGGGGCAGCGAAGGCGACCCGTTCCCGGCGCCGGGCATGCGCGGCGGCGAGATCGGGGTGCTGGGCTACCGCGGCATGCGCGAGTACGAGATTGCCTTCGAGGAGTTCGAGGTGCCGGCGGCGGCGCTCCTGGGTGCGGTCGAGGGTGCGGGCTTCAAGCAGCTCATGGCGGGTATGGAGGCCGGGCGCATCCAGACCGCCGCGCGCGCCGTCGGCGTGGCGCAGAGCGCGCTCGAGCTGGCCCTCGGCTACGCCACGGAGCGGGTGCAGTTCGGCAAGCCGATCCTCCGCTTCGAGCGCATTGCCGGCAAGCTTGCCTGGATGGCGGTGGAGACCATGATCGCGCGCCAGCTCACCTATTTCGCCGCGCGCGCGAAAGACGGCGGCCGGCGCGCCGACATCGAGGCCGGGATGGCCAAGCTGCTGGCCGCCCGCGTCGCCTGGGCCAACGCCGACAACGCCGTGCAGGTGCATGGCGGCAACGGCTACGCTGTCGAATACGCCGTGTCGCGGGTGCTGCTCGACGCCCGCATCCTCGCCATCTTCGAAGGCACGGCGGAGATCCTGGCCGAGGTCATTGCCCGCGGACTGTTGTCGCGCTCCGGGTAGGCAAGACGGAAACGGGGCCGCGCCGATGGGCGCAGCCCCGTGACAGGTGTCGGACGAGGCCCGGTCAGAAATCCATGCCGCCCATGTCCGGGGCTGCCGGCATCGGCGCCTTCTTCTCCGGTTTCTCGGCAACCATGGCCTCGGTGGTGATCAGCAGGCCGGCTATGGACGCGGCGTCCTGTAGGGCGGTGCGCACCACCTTGGTCGGGTCGACGATGCCGGCCTTGACGAGGTTGGTGTACTTGCCCTC
>JAZFQY010000053.1:0-2225 GCA_036445355.1 Alphaproteobacteria bacterium | reverse complement strand
GGGGTCGTAAAGTGGCTCGGTGTGGATGACGGCCGGGCGCATTTCGCCGAGAAGCTCGACGGCGACGGCTAAGCCGGCGACTGCCTGTTCGCTCTTCACATAGGCCAAAGCCAGGCTCTTGCCGAGACAATGGGCGTAACCGCCGGTGGCCACCGATCCAATCCAGTTGCCGTCTTCTTCAAAGACCGGTTCCAGCGCAATCGCATCGGCGTTGCCGGCATCGATCTCCAGGCAGACAAGCGTGTGCGGCGCGCCGTTGGCGGCTTGCTCGGCGAGCGCCTCGCGGCCGCTGAAATCGACATTCTTGTCGAACCGCACGAAACGCCCCATGCCGGCCTCGATCAGCGAATATTCGGTTGTCAGATCGGTGCGCCAGCCGCGATACATCTTTTCAAGCCGCAAGGAATCCATGGCGCGCATGCCGAACGGCGTCAGGCCATGCGCCGCGCCGGCCTGCGTCAATGCGTCATAGATCGCCAGTTGGTCGGCGACCGGGTGGTGCAGTTCCCAGCCGAGTTCGCCGACGAAATTAACGCGCAGAGCGCGGACGGCAATGCCGGCGACAACGATTTCCTGGCCGGTCAGCCACGGAAAGGCCTGGCTGGTCAGATCGGCCGGTGTCAGTTGGGCAAGGATGTCGCGGGACTTGGGGCCGGCAAGCACCAGCGTACCGAAGTCCTGGGTGATGTTTTTGATCCGAACCGAATCATCGCCCGGCAGGCTTTTGCGCAACAGATCGCCGTCATGGACTTCCGCCGCGGCGGCGCTGACCAGATAGAAATGCTCCGGCCCGAGCCGGGTGACGGTAAATTCCGATAAAATGCCGCCATTGGGCGTCAGTGCGTGGGTCAGCACGATGCCGCCGGTCTTGCGCGACATGCGGTTGCCGCCGATAGCATCGAGATAGGCTCTAGCGCCGGGGCCGGTCACGTCGAATTTGGCGAACGGCGAAAGGTCGAGAAGCCCGGCCGTCTCGCGCACGGCCCGGCATTCGCGGGCAATCGCGTCAAAAGCATTGGTGCGGCGGAAGGAGAAGTCTTCTGCCGCCTCGCCCGTTGCGGCGAACCAGGCCGGGCGCTCCCAGCCAAAGGCGGAATAACATTGCGCGCCGGCGGCTTGGTGACGCGCATGGGCCGCCATGGTGCGTGTCGGCCGGCCGGCCTGGCGCATGGCATATTCATTGGGATAGCCGATGGCGTATTCGTTGTCGTAGATGTCCTTGCAGCGCGCCGCCGTCCACTCGGGCGTGGCGAAATCGCCGAAGCGGCGCGGGTCGAGTTCGATCATGTCGAGCGACGTGTGGCCGTCGACAATCCATTCGGCGGCGAATTTGCCCGAGCCGCCGCCCTGGACGATGCCGAAGGACGAGCCGCAATTGAGGAAATAGTTGTCAAAGCCGGCGACCGGACCGATCAGCGGCAGGCCGTCGGGCGTATAGGTGATCGGGCCGTTGATGATGGTCTTGATGCCGGCCTCGGCGGCCAGCGGCACGCGGCCCAGGGCATCGGCGACATGCTCGGCGATCCTGTCGAGATCGGGCGACAGCAGCTCCTGGCCGAAGCTATCGGGTACGCCGTCCACGGCCCACAATTTGCCGTCATGTTCATAAGGCCCGATGATGACGCCGTGGCGCTCCTGGCGTAGATAATAGGAGGTGTCGGGATCGCGGATCATGGCGATCGCGTCATTGCGGGCGACGAGTTCCGGGATCTCCTGCGTTACCAGATATTGGTGTTCCATGGAGACGATCGGCACGGCGTGGCCGACCATGGCGGCGACCTCCGGAGCGCGAAAGCCGGCGGCGTTGACGAGAATCTCGGCGGAAATGATTCCGCCCGGCGTTTCCAGCTCCCAGCGGCCGCTGCCCTTGCGGGTAATTGATGTCACCGGCGCATTGCGCTTGATGGTGACGCCCATGTCGCGGGCGTCGCGGGCCATGGCGTTGGTGACGCTGGTCGGGTCGACATCGCCGTCAAGCGGGTCCCACAGGCCGCCGTGCAGATCGTGCAGTTCCAGCCACGGGAAGCGCTCCGCCATCGCCTCCGGGGTGAGCACGGTGAGGTCGATGCCGGCCTGGCCGGCGAGCGCCGCCATGCGGTGATATTCGTCCATGCGGCCCGATGAATGGGCGAGACGAACGGACCCGGTCAGGTGCAGGCCGATATCGCCGTGGCGGACCTCCAGCTCGCGATAGAGGTCCTTTGAATATTTGTGCAGCTTCATCA
>JAZFQY010000052.1:0-6002 GCA_036445355.1 Alphaproteobacteria bacterium | reverse complement strand
GGGCCTCCGGCGTCGCGTTGGGCAGGGGAGCGGCCGCCGCGGCGGCCGGGGCGCCGGGTTGTAATGCCGCCAGCCCCTGCTGCTGGACCGGGGCCGGGGCCGGGACCGTCTGCGGCACGGGCGCCGGGGCCTGGGGCACGGGTGCGACGGCCACCTGCTCCTCGGGCGGCTGGACGCCGCCGGCCCGCACCTGATCCAGAAACTGCTTCTTGACCGCGCCCAGCACGCGCACCGACGGGTACTGGGGCGGTGCGCCGGCGACCTCAGCCGGGGCGAGGCCCTGCTGCGTGGTGGTCGTCCCCTGCTCCAGCGAGCGCAGTCGGAAATCCATGTCGGCGACGAGCTTTTCGAGCCGGTCGTTCACCTGGCGGACGCCGAACCCGACCTCCTCGATCTGCCCGGTAAGCTGACGCAGCTGGTCCCCGAGCTCGCCGACGCGCACATGCAGCCGCGCCGCCGAGGCGGCCGGCATGTTGGGGTCGGCGACCGGCGCCAGTGCCTCGGCCGGCGGCTCCTCGCCGCGGTACAGGCTGCGCTGCAGCAGGGTCAGGCTGCGCTCGAGCCGCTCGAGGCGATTGACCAGGTTCTGTACTTCCTGGCCCCAGGCGGCGCCGGGCCCTCCGGCGATGAACGGCGCCATGAGACAGACGGCCGCCAGCGCCATGCGGCGCGGCGTCCGCCGACGCGGCAAGGCGCGCCCTAATGCCTTCACCATGGTAATTCTTGCCTCCGGTCGCCGCCCGCATATGCCGGCCGGCGCGAGTTTAGCCTGGCGCGGCAATCTGGCAAAAATATGACCGTCACGGGGTCGAAAACGGCAAAGACGCGCGCCGCCCCAGCCCGCGGCGCCGCGGGCAAGCGCCCCAGCAGATCGTCCGACGCGCGGCGCCTAGTTGACGCGCAGCACCGACCGCCGGTTCTGGGCCCAGACCGCATCGCCGCTGCCGAGCACGGCGGGCCGCTCCTTGCCGTAACTGATAATCTTGACGCGGTTCGGAGAGATGCCCAGGCTGACGAGATACTCCATTGTCGCGTTAGCGCGCCGCTCGCCCAGGGCGAGGTTGTACTCGCGCGTTCCACGCTCATCGCAATGGCCCTCGATGTTGGCCCCGTTCTGCGGATATTGTTGCAGCCAGGCGGCCCAGCGCTCGACTTGCGCCTGCGCCTCGGGCTTCAGGTTCGACTTGTCGAAGTCGAAGAAGATGCGGTCGCCAACGTTTATCCGCAGATCCTCTTCCGATCCCGGAACCGTTCCCACTGGAACCGCGGCCTGCTGAGTGGGCGCCTGGATGACCGTGGCGCCTGCACCTTGGGTCGACGCGGATTCCTTCGGCGCCGTTTCGCAGGCTGCCAGCAGAAGTACCGCAGCCAACGGGCTCAGAATCTTCAAGTGCATTGACGACTCCTTGAATAAAGGTTCTGGCGGAAAAGTTCCGGACGGGGAATTACTGGCTGAATTTCAACTACCACGAGCGCCGTAACAACCCCCCGCGAGCGCACATACCAAAGCTATTCAGGTCGAGGGGACTATACGGTGGCGGATTCCTGGAATCAAGCAATACTCGGACCGGTTTGCGGCGCAATTTCGCTGTATTTGCCGCTTTTTCGTTCCGAGCTATCTCGGGCTCAGTGGCGACCACGCCGGGTCGGAGGCATCCAGAGGGGTCATGATTTCGCGTTCGTTGAAACCGGTGAGGTCGATGGAATAGAGCTTTGTCGAGCCGCGTCCCACGCGGTCGGGCCGCGACTGGCGGAAGAACATCAGCACGCGACCATTGGGCGACCAGGTCGGCGCCTCGACCAGGTAATCCTCGGCCAGCATCCGCATGCCGGTGCCGTCGGGCCGCATGACGCCGATGAAGAAGCGACCCTGATTGATGCGGGTGAATGCAATGAGATCACCACGCGGCGACCACACAGGCGTGCCGAACCGCCCGCCGCCAAAGCTGATGCGGCGCGGGTTCGAGCCGTCGGCCCCCATGACGTAGAGTTGCTGCGAGCCGCCGCGGTCGGATTCGAACACCAACTGGCGGCCCTCCGGCGAATAGGACGGCGCCGTGTCGATCGCCGGATTGCGGGTCAGGCGCGTCACGTCGCGGGTGCGCAAATCCATGACATAGATATCGGAGTTTCCGGCCTCGGCGAGGCTCATGATGACCCTGTTGCCGTCGGGCGAAAAACGCGGCGCGAAAGTCATGCCCGGAAAGTCGCCGAGCACCTCCTGTTCGCCGGTGTCGATGTTGAACAGATAGACCCGTGGCTGCTCGTTGTAATAGGCGAGATAGGTGATCTCCTGGCTGGTCGGCGAGAAGCGCGGCGTGAGCACGAGCGTCGTTCCGTCGGTGAGGAAGCGATGCCCGGCGCCATCCTGGTCCATGATCGCCAGCCGCTTGATGCGCCGGTCCTGGGGGCCGGTCTCGGAAATATAGACGATGCGGGTATCGAAAAAGCCGTCCTCGCCGGTCATGCGCTTGTAAATGGCGTCGGAGATCATGTGCGCGACGCGGCGCCAATTGGACGGAGTCGTCGCCAGGCTGAGGCCGGTCATCGGCTGCTCGGCGAACACGTCCCAGAGCCGGAACTCGACCCGCAACTGGCCGTCGGTCATCACCTCCGCCGCGCCCACGACCAGGGCCTGGGCACTGAGCACCCGCCAGTTGTTGAAGTTGGGCCGCACGGCGAGGGAGCTCGGCTGTTCGAGGAAGGCGCGCTTGTCGATTGGACGGAACAGGCCCGAGCGCTCCAGATTGGCGGTGATGATACCGCCGATGTCACGGCCGATCTGCTCCGTCGGCTGGGTCGTGCCGTTGAAGTCCGGAATGGCAATGGGCAGCGGCTCGACGAAGCCGCGTGTTATATCGATCTCCAACTGTGCCCGCGCCGCGGATGGCAGCAAAACCGCCATCCACAGGGCCGCCGTGACAATGGCCAGGCGGGCGGTGGGCGAAGCGGCGCGCATCATAGCCCGATCATCTCCTTGGGATTGAAAGTAAGCACCAGTTCCCGCCACAGCTCGTAGCGGTCCGGCGGCAGTTTCAGCGGGTTGCAGCGCGGATTGAGGATGGCTCGGCGGGCGCTGTCCGCCGCCGCCTCGTAGAAGCGGTCGACCGACATCCGCCCCGCGTCCAGGATCTTCGCCTGCCGCACGGTGCCGTCGGGATCGACCCAGACCTGAATCCTGACCACCAGATCCTCGGCGTCGGTTGCGCCGAGGGGCGGGTTCCAGCATGGCTCGATCTGCCGCCGGATGATCGTCCGCAAGGCGTCGAGTTGCGTCACGGTGGCGAGCTCGCTCATTTCCGACCGCGGCGTGGGTGGCGCCGGCTTCGGCTGCTTCTCGGCCTTCTCCGGCGTCTTCGGCCGCGGCTGCTGCGACTCCAGGCTCTTCAGCACCGTGGTGAAATCCCGCCGATCCGGCGGTTTCGGCTTCGCCAGCGGGCGCGCACTCGCCACCTTGGTCGGCGGCGGTTTGGCCTCGGCCTTCGGCGGCTTCGGCTTCGGATCGGGTGTCGCCTCGGGCTCGGGCGGCGGCGGCACCGCCTCCGGCGGCGCGACGGCCATCCGCGGCGGAGCCGGCGGCGGTGGCGGCGGTGGCACCGGCTCATCCACCGGTTCGTCCGCCGGCGGCGGCGGCAGATTGGTGATGTCGTCGATATTCACCACGTCGACCGGGATAATCACCTCGGCCACCGGCGGCGGCGCATAAATTCCGGGCAGGCCGTATTGGAACACGATCAGGACCAGGAGGTGCGCCGAGGTGGCGATGAAAGTGGCGAGGCTGAGCCTCGGGCCGCTCTCCAGCGAGCGCGACACCACCGGCCCTTCGGTGTCGGCACGGCCGACCGGCCGGCCGGCCGGCACCACCGTCCGTTCGCCACGGCTCGCCACCTCGTGCAGGGACATGGCGCGCCTACCGCCGCTCCGCCTTGGGCGTTTCCGCGATCAACGCCACCTTGGTGAAGCCGGCGCTGCTCACCAATCCCATGACCTCCATCACCCGTCCGTATTTGATATCGCGGTCGCCGCGAATGTAGATGCGCAGCTCCGGGTTCGCCTCGGAGACGGCGACCAGGCGCGGCACCAGGGCGTCGATTTCCGTCTCCGTTTCCTGCAGATAGATGCGCCCCTCCTTGTCCACCGTCACCACCAGCGGCTCGATCTCCTCGTTGATCGACTTGACATTCGCCTTCGGCAGGTCGACCGGAACGCCCACCGTCATCAAGGGTGCCGCGATCATGAAGATGATCACCAGCACCAGCATGACGTCGACGAAGGGCGCGATGTTAATCTCGCTCATATGCATCGGCCGCGTCTGGCGGCGCAGGCGCATGAATTTGGCGCTTCGCATATTCCGGTGCCCCTTAGTTCTTCTCTTCGAGCTGGCGCGAGAGGATGCCCGAAAACTCGCCGGCAAAGCCTTCCAGGCGTGCGCCGTAGCGCCCTATGTCGGCGCGCAGCTTGTTGTAGGCGGCGACCGCCGGCACGGCGACGATGAGGCCGAGGGCAGTCGTGAACAGCGCCTCCGCCAAGCCCGGTCCGACCACCGCAAGGTTAGTGTTCTGCGCCAGCGCGATCGCCTGAAAGCTATTCATGATGCCCCACACGGTCCCGAACAGGCCGATGAAGGGCGCCGTCGCGCCGGCGGAGGCGAGGAACACCAGGTAGCGCTCTAGCCGTTCTATTTCGCGCCCGAGGGTCACCTCCATGACACGGTCTATGCGCTCCTGCAGCCGGTCGCGCATGCGGTCGGTCGCGGTCAGGCCGCGGGTGCGCGAGCGCCGCCACTCGGCCATCGCGGCGCTGAAGATCGCCGACATCGGCTCGCGCGGCTGCACGCCCATGCGGTCGTAGAGGTCGTCGAGGGAACCGCCTGACCAGAAGGTGTCCTCGAAATTGTTCGATTCCGCACGCAGCCGGCGCAAGCGCACCACCTTGTCGACGATGATGGACCAGCACCAGATCGAGGCCAGGATCAGCACCAGCATGGTCATCTTGATGACTATGTCTGAGCGCCAGAACAGGCCCCAAATGGTGAAGTCCAAGGCGCCGGTTCCACCGGCCAGCGCCACTGTTTCAATGACGTTGCCTTCCATTCTACGATCTCTTTTGGCTAGGGGCCGAGCGGTCGCGTCCGGAGGTCGGCCGAGCGGCCTGGTTTTGGCACAATCGGGTAAACTTTTCGCGTAGTCGCGGCGGCACGCGCGCCGGCCGCCCGTCGCGGCTGACGCAGGCCAGGCGCACCTCGAGGCGCACCAGATCCTCGCCGTCGCGTCTCACTACCTGCTCGATGCGCATCGACGCGCGGCGTATCTCGGCGACCCGCGTGCGCACCTCGAGCCGGTCATCCAGTCGCGCCGGCCGGCGAAAGTCGGCGCAGCAGCGGCGGACGACGAAGTGGATACCGTGTTCCGCCAGCAGTCCAATGTGATCCGTATCGAGGCCGCGCAGCATTTCTGTACGGGCGCGCTCGGCGTATCGCAGGTAGTTGGCGTGGTAGACGGCGCCGGTGGTGTCCGTGTCCTCGTAATAGACGCGCAGCGGCAGGATGTGCTCCTCCGCCGCCATGCAACTCGCCACCGACCCGGCCGCCCTGTCAGCCATCGCCGCCCTCCGGCGCCTGGGCCAACAAATCGAATTGCGCCGTCGCCGGCGGGTCCAGCCCAAGGTGCCGGTACGCCGCCGCCGCCAGGGCGCGCCCGCGCGGCGTGCGCAGCAGCAGCCCCTGCTGCATCAGGTAGGGCTCGATCACCTCTTCCAAGGTGTCGCGCTCCTCCGACAGCGCCGCCGACAGGGTCTCGATGCCCACCGGGCCGCCGCCATAGAACTCGGCGATGCAGCCGAGGTAGCGGCGGTCGAATGCGTCGAGTCCCCTCTGGTCGACCTCGAGCCGGGCCAGGGACCGGTCGGCGGTCGCGGCGTCGATCGGCGTCGCGCCGGCAACGGCGGCGAAATCGCGCACCCGCCGGAGCAGGCGGCCGGCGACCCTGGGCGTGCCGCGCGAG
>JAZFQY010000051.1:0-2049 GCA_036445355.1 Alphaproteobacteria bacterium | reverse complement strand
TGCCTGGCGGAGGCCGGTGACCATGCCGCCGACCTCGGTCTGCGCCGCGTCGCCCTGTTCACCGACCGCTCGCTGGCCCACCTCGAGCACCCGCAGATCGTGCAGGACTCCCTCGCCGCCGCCGGGCTCGATGTCGCCGTATACGACGAGGTACAGGTCGAGCCAACGGACACGTCGTTCCAGGCCGCCGCGCGCTTCGCGCAGGAGGGCGCCTTCGACGGTTTCGTGTCGGTAGGCGGCGGTTCGGTGATCGATACCTGCAAGGCGGCCAACCTCTATGCCACCCATCCCGCCGAGTTCGAGACCTACGTCAACGCCCCGATCGGCGGTGGCCGCCCGGTGCCCGGCGCCCTCAAACCGCACATCGCCTGTCCGACGACCTGCGGCACGGGAAGCGAGTGCACGGGTATCGCGATCTTCGACTTGCTGTCCATGAAGGCGAAGACGGGGATCGTGTCGCGCCGCCTGCGGCCGTCCATGGCGCTGATCGACCCGAACGTCTGCCGCACCCTGCCGGCGAGCGTGGTGGCGGCGAGCGGCTTCGACGTTCTGAGCCATGCCCTGGAGTCCTTGACCGCGCGCCCCTACAGCCGGCGCCCGGCGCCGCAGCGGCCTGGCCTCAGGCCGCTCAGCCAGGGCGCCAATCCCTGGAGCGACATCGGTTGCCGCGAGGCCCTCAGGCTGACCGGCCAGTTCCTCGCCCGCGCCGTCGCCGATGCCACGGACGAGGAGGCGCGCGGTCGGTTGCTATGGGCGGCGACGCTTGCCGGAATTGCATTCGGGAACGCCGGCTGCCATGCGCCGCACGGCATGTCCTATTCCGTCTCCGGCCTGGTGCGGGATTTTCAGCCGTCGGGCTATCCCGAGGACGCGCCGATCATCCCGCACGGCATGTCGGTGATCGTGAACGCGCCTTCCGTGTTCCGCTTTACGGCCAATGCCTGCCCGGACCGCCATCTGGCGGCGGCGGACCTGCTCGGTGCCGATATCCGGGGCGCCGACGAGGCCGACGCGGGCGAGGCCCTGGCCGGGCGTATCATCGCATTGATGCGCGAAACCGGCATTCCCAACGGCCTGACCGGCGTGGGTTACGAAGAAGGCGACATCGGGGCCTTGGCCGATGGCGCCTTCCCCCAACGCCGCTTGTTCGACAACGCGCCCTGCGCCATCGAAAGGCCGGCGCTTGCCGGGCTCTACCGGGACGCCCTGTCCTACTGGTGAACCGGCCGCGAGCAGCCGACCTGCTGTTTACTGGGCCTCACCCTCGTGGTTTCGCGCGCGCTTGTGCGCCATGGCGTCGCGCCATTCCTCGCGGCTGACCGCGCCGTCGCCGTCGGCATCGGCACGGTGGAGCCAACGCCCGGCACCCGCAACGAACTCCTGCTTGCTGATGCGCTCGTCGTGGTCCCTGTCGATCCTGTCGAAGCGCCGCAGCGCGTGCTCGGACCGCCGGTCGTCCGAATGGCCGTCGCGGCGCATGGCGATTTCCTCACGCGTGAGATAGCCGTCGCCATCCTCGTCCACGCGCTCGAACATGTGCTCGCGGGCCATGGCGAACTCCGGTCCGGTGATCAGGCCGTCCTGGTCCCGGTCCATCCTGTCGAACATATGGCCGCGTGAGCCGGCCTCTGCGGCGGTGGCCGAAACGAGCAAGGCACAGAGCATTGCGGCAGCAAGCGCAAGCCGGTCATGAGTCATGGGGTCTCTCCCTCTGGTGATATGGGTCGAAGGTGCATGACTCATTGTTACGCACGCGCGCCGTGCGTCATCCCACCGGATGCGGCTACGACAGGTCCTTGATGCTCGCGATGGAGCGGGAACCCAAACCCCTGGATCAGGCGTTGACGTCCACCACGACGCGGCCGCGCACCTGGCCCTTGAGAATTTCGCCGCCGAGGCCCGGCAAGTCGGCGAGCGTCGCGTCCACGATCATCCCGTCCAGCTTTTCGAGCGGCAGCTCGCGGGTCAGCCGCTGCCATGCGGTGCGGCGGCGCTCCATCGGGCAGGTGACCGAGTCGATTCCCAACAGGTTCACGCCGCGCAGCAGGA
>JAZFQY010000050.1:0-2916 GCA_036445355.1 Alphaproteobacteria bacterium | reverse complement strand
CGACGGCGTCCCCCGGCGCGGTGGCGATGACGGCGAAGGTGTCGAGCCGGGCAATGCCGTCCATGTCGGGGCGCAGGTCGCGCACCTCGTTCTCGGAGTCGAAGACGGCGAGGGTGTCGCGGGCGCTCAGCACCTCGACCGGCTCGGCGCCCAGCGCCGCCGCCAGGTCGGCGGCGTCGATGTCGCTCCCCGGCTGCGGCGGCCGTGCCGGAAGGTCCATCGCCAGCCGGTCGCCGTCGCGGGCGACGGTCAAGGGCCCGCTGCGGCTGTGGAAGGTGACCGCATCCAGGTCGCCGTCGAGGCGTGTCAGCACCACATGGCCTGCGGCGAGTGTGGCGTGGCCGCACAGATCCACCTCCACCGCCGGCGTGAACCAGCGCAAATCATACTCGCCGCCGTCGCGGCGAACGAAATAGGCGGTCTCCGACAGATTGTTTTCGACCGCGATCGCCTGCAGAGTGCGATCCGGCAACCATTCCTCGAGCGGGCACACGGCGGCCGGATTGCCGGCGAAGACGCGGTCGCTGAACGCGTCCAGATGGTAGACCGGTATCGTCGTCATTGCGATTTCCCTCCCAGTGCGGCTCGGCCCTTGGCGCGCTGGGCGAGGCGCGCGCGCAAATGCGCGCGCACGCGCGGCCACTCTTCTGCAAGGATGGAATAATAGACGCTGTCGCGCAAGCGCCCCTCCGGCATGACCATGTGGTGGCGCAGCGCGCCCTCCTCGCTGGCGCCGATGGCCACGAGCGCCGCGCGCGACTGGGTATTCAGGGCGTCGGTCTTGAACTCGACGCGCACGCAGTCCCATTCCTCGAACGCATGGGCGAGCATCAACAGCTTGGCCTCACTGTTGACCGCCGTGCCCTGCCAGGGGCGGGCGATCCAAGTCCAGCCGATCTCGACGCGGCGGTGGGTGGGCACGATGGCGCCGAAGCGGGTCGAGCCCACCGCCTGCCCCGCGGCGCGCTCGATCATGGCGAAGGGCAGGGCCGCGCCCTCGCCTTGCCGGTCCAGGGCCTCGGCGACGAATGCGCGCATGTCGGCTAGGCGCTCGATCGGCATCGACATCCACGTGAAGATTCCGGGCTCGGACACCCGGAACAGCGCCTCGGCATGGGCCTGCCGCAGCGGCTCGAGGCGCACGTGGCTGCCCTCGAGGGTCACGGGCGAAATGTGCATGGGTCAAGAGCCTTCTCCGCCCGCCGACCAGCGCGGATCAGTCGCGCACCCGCACCAGCGGCTGCACCGTCACCGTGTGGTCGAGCGGCCCGTGGCCGCCGCCGAGGCCGGGCGCGGCGAGGATGGCGCGGCGCACATATTCCCGCGCCCGCAGGATGGCGTCGGCGAGCCGCAGCCCCTGCGCCAGGCCGGTGGCGATGCCCGAGGCCAGGCTGCAGCCGGTGCCGTGGGTGTGGGGCGTGTCGATGCGCGGTGATTCGAAGACCTCCATCTCACCGTCCGCGCATACCAGCACGTCGATGACGGTGTCGCCGTCGAGGTGCCCGCCCTTGACCAGCACCGCCTGTGCGCCGATGGAGCACAGCACCTCCGCCGCCCGGCGCAGGCCATCGACATCGTCGATGGGCTCCCCGCCGCACAGCTCCGAGGCTTCGAGAAGGTTGGGCGTGACGACGCTCGCCCGGTGCAACAGCCGGCGCTTGAGTGCCGCGCGTGCATCCTGATCGAGCAACGACTGGCCGCCCTTGGCGACCATCACCGGGTCGACCACCAGGGGCACCTCGGGCGCCGCGCGGTCGAGCACATCGGCCACCGCGTTGAGTATGTCGGCGTCGTGCAACATGCCCGTCTTCACGCAGTCGGCGCCGATGTCGTCGAGCACCACCTCCATCTGCAGGGCCACGAACTCCGGCAATACAGGGGCGACGCCGTGCACGCCCATGGTGTTCTGCGCAGTGAGCGCCGTGATCGCGGTCGCCGCGTAGCCGCCGAGCGCGGTCACGGTCTTGATGTCGGCCTGGATACCGGCGCCGCCGCCGGAGTCCGAGCCGGCGACGATCAGGACGCGTCCGCGCACCTTGTCGCCGTCCTAGCGCGCCGCCACCGAGATGGCGTCGGCGACCGTATCGACCACGTCGCCCACCAGGGCCGCGTCGGTGCCCTCGGCCATGACCCGGATCACCCGCTCGGTGCCGGAGGCGCGCACGACCAGTCGGCCGCCTCGGCCGAGGCGATCCTCGGCGGCGCGGATCGCTGCCTTGACCGCCGTCGCCTCCAGGGGCCGGCCGCCGTTCACCGGCACGTTCTTCAGGAGCTGGGGATAGGGCTCGAACACCCGCCCCACCTGCGACAGCGGGCCTCCATTTTCGACCAAGACCGCGAGCGCCTGCAGGGCGGCGATGAGGCCATCGCCGGTGGTGGCGTAGTCGGTGAGGATGATGTGGCCCGACTGCTCACCGCCGACGTTGAAGCCGCCGGCGCGCATTGCCTCCAGGACGTAGCGGTCGCCTACGCGCGTGCGCTGCAGCTTCAGGCCGAGGCCCTCCAGATAGCGCTCCAAACCCAGATTGGACATGATGGTGGCGACCACGCCGCCGCCATGCAAGCGGCCGCCGCGATGCCAGTAACCGGCGACGAGCCCCATCAGCTGATCGCCGTCGAGCGCGGCGCCGGTCTCGTCGGCGATCAGCACCCGGTCGGCGTCGCCGTCGAGGGCGATGCCGAGATCGGCCTTCTCGGCGACCACGCGCGCCTGCATGGCCGATGTCGAGACTGCGCCGCAGCCGTCGTTGATGTTGGTGCCGTCGGGATCCACGCCCATCGCTATTACTTCGGCGCCGAGCTCGTAGAAAACGGGCGGCGCAACCCGATAAGCGGCGCCGTGGGCGCAGTCGACGACGATCTTGAGGCCGTCCAGGCGGCGGCCCCGGGGAAAGGTGTGCTTGACGTACTCGATGA
>JAZFQY010000049.1:0-2654 GCA_036445355.1 Alphaproteobacteria bacterium | reverse complement strand
TCGGCGCGCTCGCGCCCGAGATTTCCCGGGCGATTGCGGACGACTTCACCATCGTCGCCCTGCTCAAGGGCGCCTTCGTGTTCGTCGCCGACCTGGCGCGCGCCCTCGACGGCGTCGGCCGCCGGCCCCGGGTCGAGTTCATCACCTTGAGCAGCTACGGCTGCGGGCGCGAGAGCGCGGGCGCGGTGCGCCTCATCGGCGAGCTCCCCGCGGGCGTCGCCGGACGGGCGGTGCTCCTGGTCGACGACGTGGCCGATACCGGACGCTCGCTCGCCTTCGCCAGGGACCTGCTCCTGGGCCGGGGCGCCGCGCGGGTTTGGATCTGCGCGCTGGTCGACAAGCCGAGTCGGCGCGAGGTCGAGATCGCCGTCGATTTCACCGGCTTCAGCGCCGGCGACCGCTTCGTGGTCGGCTACGGCATCGACTACGCCGAGCACTACCGCCACCTGCCCTACATCGGCGCGATCGACTGAGTCCGCAGACTAGCGTTCCCCTACCCGCGCCAGGCGCACCACGCCCTTGAAGGGGGCGTGGGGGTCGCCGAGATGCGCCTGGGCAAGCGCCGGTTCTTCGTCGGGTCCCTGCGCGACATCACCGAGCGCAAAGCGGCGGAGGCGGAGCGGGAGCGGCTGGAAGCGCAGCCCCGGCAGGCGCAGAAGATGGAGGCGGTGGGGACGCTGGCCGGAGGCATCGCCCACGACGTCAACAACATCCTGGCCGGGATGACCGGCTACGCCCATCTGGCGTTGGACGCCGTGCCGGCCGGGAGCCAAGTGCGCGGCGACCTGGAGCAGATCCTGAAGAGCATCGACCGGGCCGCGAGCCTGGTCCGGCAGATCCTCGCGTTCAGCCGGCGGAGCGAGGCCGGGCGCCATGCGGTCGAAGTTCGCCGGGTGGTCGAGGAGGTGCTGCAACTGCTCCATGCCTCGATCCCGGCGACGATCGAGATTCGCTTGGAGATCGACCGGGACGCCGGGACGGTCATGGCGGATGCGACGCAGCTGCAGCAGGTGGTGATGAACCTCTGCACCGACGCGGCAGACGCCATCGGACCGGGTCCGGGGATGATCGAGGTCGGGCTGGCGGAGGTGGAGCTCGGTGCCGCGGATACGGCCACGCGTCCGGACCTGGCGTCGGGTTCCTACGTGAAGCTGTCGGTGAGCGACAGCGGCGCGGGCATGGACGCGTCGGCGCGGGCGCGCGTCTTCGAGCCCTTCTTCACGACCAAGGAGCCGGGCAAGGGCACCGGATTGGGCCTGGCCGTGGTGCACGGGGTCGTGCGCGAGCACGGCGGGGCGATCGGGGTCGACAGCGCGCCGGGAAGCGGCACGACCTTTACCGTGCTCTTGCCCCCGCGCGGGGGCAGTGGAACGCGGCCTGGCCCGAGCGGAGCGGGACATCCCGCGGGGCCGAGAGCGGATCCTGCTGATCGACGACGAGGCCGCCATCGCGCGCAGCGAGGCGCGGCTTCTCGAGCGGCTCGGCTGCCGGGTCGAGGCGGCGACGCGCAGCGTCGGCGCCCTGGAGGCGTTCCGCGCCGCGCCGGAGGAGTTCGACTTGGTCATCACCGCTCAGGCCATGCGGGAATTGTCGGGCATGGTGCTGGCGCGTGAGATCCTGAAAGTCCGTGGCGACATCCCGATCATCCTGCGCAGCGGCTTCGCCGATGCGCTCGATGCGCTCGATGCGGAGGAGGCCGTCGCCGCCGCCGACGGCCGGGCGGGGGTCGCGCGCTATCGGGAAAGCCGCGCCGACGTGGTGATAACCGACACCTTCATGCCGGAAACGGACGGCCTGGAGACCATTCGGGAAATCCGCCGCGAGTTTCTGCAAGCCAGGATCATCGCCATATCCGGCGGCGGCCGGCGGTCCAATTTCGACTATCTACCCTCCGCGCTTATGCTCGGCGCGAGGCGGACCATGGACAATCCGTTCAGCCCGATCGAGCTTCTGCAAGCGGTGGCGGAGGCGTTGGAAGAAACGGACCAGAACTCGGACCCGGCGCAAACCTGAGCCGCACATCTCGACCGCGAATGCGTTCGCAAACAGGCCAAGGTAGCATGGCGTCTCGGGCCAATGGGCCCCGGGTCAGGCGGCGCTGCCTCCCGGGCGCTCGCGACCGGCTCCGAGCCGGCACGCAATCGACGAAGATATGACAACCACGACGATGCAACTGGGAGAAGCCCTGCTTCACGCCCTGAAGGCCCACGGCGCCAGAGAGGTCTTCGGTATTCCGGGCGACTTCGCTCTGCCCTTCTTCAAGGTGATCGAGGACAGCGGGATCCTGCCGCTCTACACCTTCAGCCACGAGCCGGCCGTTGGGTTCGCGGCCGACGCGGCGGCGCGCGCCAACTGTGCCATGGGGGTGGCCGGGAAGCCGGAGATCACCGACCTCGTGGAACGCTCCGATGGCCTGCTTCTGCTCGGCGTCATTTTGTCCGACACGAGTTTCGGCGTCTCCCATCGTCAGATCGACATGCGTCGCGCCATCCAGGCGCTGGGCCGCGAAGTGCGGATCGGCTATCGCGTCTACCCGGACATTCCGCTCGACGCGCTGGTCGACGCTTGCCCGCCATCTGAGAAGGTGGGGTTCCGCAGGACGCCGCGCGCCGCGGCCCTGCTTGCGCTGCGCGCCTAATGGGCCCGGCGGCGCC
>JAZFQY010000048.1:0-3743 GCA_036445355.1 Alphaproteobacteria bacterium | reverse complement strand
GCGATCCGGCGAGGCGCGCCCCCAGACCGTCGGTCAGGGTGTAGGCGGCGATGAACAGGGCGGTGCCGAGGGCGTAGGCCACCGGCCGCGGGTCATGGGCGAGGGGCGCCCCGCCACGGAAGGCGAGGCTGGCGACGCCGAGGCCGATGACCGCGATCGCCGCCGCGCTGGTCAGCGAGATCACGTCGCCGGCAATGACCAGGGCGAGGGGGGTAACGATCAGCGGCGCCACGCCGCGCGCGATGGGATAGACCTGACTGAGGTCGCCGTGGCGGTAGGCCTGCACCAGGAACAACATGTAGCCGGTATGCAGGGCCACCGATGCGCCAATATAGGGCCAGCTCGCCGCCGCCGGCACCGGCACCAGGGGCACGAGGGTCAGGCCGATCAGCCCGCTGCCGCCGGCCATCAGGGCCATGAACAGGAACTTGTTGCCGTCGGCCTTGATCAGCGCGTTCCAGCACGCATGCAAGAGGGCGGCCAGCAGAACCAAGGCGACGATCGACCAGTCCACGCGCGAGCCTCCCCGATCTTCGCCGACAAATGCCGCCCACCGGCAGCGACCAGCGGTTTCAATGGACATACCTGCCGCATCCCCGAGAAGGCCCGGGCGTGCGGCCCGCCCAAGGCTCCGGGACACGCCTTGCAAGTCCGAGCGGTTCGACTCGGGCGTCGGCTACATCAGTCCGCGGCGGTGCTTGGAGCGAGACTTATTTAGCCGCAATCGGTTGCCCTTGACAATCATTGCCTGCGTCCGAAGCGCGACGGCGCACCGATCTCGACGCGGGCTGCGGCACCGATGCCGGCGAGCGTCGGTGCGCGGTGGTGGCGCCGCCCGGCGCCACCTCCGTCCGAACTAATCCTCAGTTGTAGCGAGGCAGCGGACTACCCGGAATTCGGGGCCTTGTCAGGCACTGATTCGCGCGATATTCTCTTCTAGCCGCAGGGGAATGTGAATGTAATTGGATTGTATATAGTGGGTATTGCGTAAAAGTATGTTGGTGCCTGGGCCGAAAGCGAGGGGAATATTGCGTTTTCGGTTGCGGCGACTTGCCGGCTTACTCGCTCCCGCACAACACCAAATAATTGTTCGCTCCGGTGACAGGGTTCACTACGTGTCGCTGTCCCGGCGGGCGCAGTTCGCGATCGCCGGCCTCGCCTTATTCGCGCTCGCCTGGGCGGGTTTCGGTACCCTCGTCTGGATCGATTTTCGCGCCGGCGTGGCCGGAAAGGCGGGTGAGGTCGACGGCGTGGGCCGCGCCGCTGCCGAGGCGCGCGCGGACGGGCTGCAGCAGGATGTGGCCCGGCTTAGCGCTACGATCGCCCAGGACGAGGCCAAACTCGGGCGTCTGACGACGCTCAATCAGTCGCTACTTGGCGACGTGGCGGCACTCGAGGAGCGCCAGCAGAGCGCCGCGCAGAGTCAGGTCCGCGACGAGCAGCCGCAGGCGGCGTTGCGCCAGCGGCTGGCGCAGGCCAAGGCCAATCTGGTGGCGCTGGGGCGCACGAAGCAGGCGCTCGACAAGGAACTCGCCGCGACTCGGGCGCGGCTCCAAGGCATTACCGAAGATCGCGCTCGAATCGTTACCGAGCGCGACAAACTGCGATCGAATGCCGGCGAGCTGGAGCTGGAAGTCGCCGAACTGGGGAAGGACCGGGGCGGGCTCGCCACAGAGCTGGGCGCGGCCCGCCGCGAGCTCGCCGCCGTTGTCCCCGATCGTCACCGACTCGCCGAGGAACGCGATGCCCTGACGGCGGATCTGCGCGCGGTGGAGGGCCAATTGGCCGCCCTGACGGGGGAGCGCGACGCTCTCGCCATGCAGCTGAACGCCGCCCGGCAGGAGGTCGCGGCGCTGAGCACGGACCGCAGCCGCCTGGCAGGCGAGCGCGACGATTTTGCCGAAGAATTGGACGCGGCCAGGCAACGCCTCGCCGTTCTCGATTTAGCGCGTGGCGCGCTGGTCACCGAACTGGCCGAGACCGAGGGTCATCTCGCCGACTTGACCGGCGAGCGGGACGGTCTGGCGCGCCGGTTGGACGCCGCGGAGCAGAAAGTCGCGGCGATCGGCGCCGAGCGCGACGGACTGGCCACGGAGCGCGATCGCCTCTTGGCCGATCTGAACGAACTCGATGGCCGCCTCGCGGATCTAGCCGGCGAGCGCGAGCGCCTCGCGGGCGAATTGGACGCCGCGCAAGGGCAAGTCGCCGCCGTCGGAGCCGAACGCGACCGCGTGCTCGCGGAGCGCGACGGCCTGGCTGGCGATCTGAACGAGGCCAAAGGGCGCATCGCTGATGATCGCGAGCGGCTGGCCAAAGAGTTGGACGCAGCGCGGCAAGCGCACGCAGCACTTGGCACCGAGCGCGATCGGGTGATCGCCGAGCGCGACAACTTGCTAGCCGAGCGCGACGGCATGACAACCGACCTTAACGCGGTCGATGGCCGTCTCGCCGACCTGACGGATGAGCGCGACCGCCTCAATGGCGAGCTGGACGCGGCGCGGCAGGAATTTGCCGCCATTAGCGCTGACCGCGATCGGGTGACCGAAGAGCGCGATGCCTTGGCGGCCGAACAAACGATCATGCAAGGCCAACTGGCGTCGCTTGCCGCCGCGAAGGACAGAATGGCCGCCGCCCTCGACGCCGAGCGCCTGGCGCAGCGCGTCGCCCAACGCCAAAAGATCGAAAGCGACACGCGGATCGCGCTTGCCGATCACTTTGGACCGGAAGGCGAGGTGGTGCAGCGCAGGCTCACCTCGAAACAGCTGAGCTCTAAACTGGGTGTCGCCGACATTCGGCTGGCCGACATGATCGAGGCGCGCGACCGACTAATCGCCGAGCGCAATCAACTGGTGGCGCGGCTCGACTTCATCGAGGAGAACTTCGGGCGGCTGACGCAGGATCACGGGTCGGTCATCGCGCGGCTGGACGAGAGCACGTCCGAAAGCCTGGGCACGATCGAGCGTACGATCGCGATGACGGGCCTCGATGTCGACCGGCTGCTGCAACGGGTCGGCACCGGCTTCAACAGCCAGGGCGGCCCGTTCATCGCCTTCACCGAGGAACAACCTGCCACTGAGTTGGCGAATCAACTGGCGCGGCTCGAGAGCCAGATCGATCGCATGGACGGGCTGCAGCGAGTCCTCGCGACGCTGCCGCTAGCCTCGCCGTTGGACAACGGCTGGCAGACCAGCCCCTACGGCAAGCGGCGCGATCCGATCGACGGGCGCTGGGCCTTGCACAGCGGACTCGACATGACCTCGCATGCGCGCTCGCCGATCTACGCCACCGCGCCCGGCCGGGTCACTTTCGTGGGCTGGCGGGGCGGCTTCGGCAAGATGGTAGAAATCGACCACGGCCTGGGCGTGCGCACGCGCTACGGCCACATGCGCGCCATCTACGTCGAGCGCGGCCAGAAGATCGACTTCCGGGACTGGCTGGGGCGGCTTGGAAATACCGGCCGGAGCACCGGCGCCCACCTGCACTACGAGGTCCTCATTGACGGCAACCCGCAAGATCCGGCCAAGTTCTTGAGGGCAGGCAAGCATGTTTTCAAAAAATAAGGAAGACAGAAAGGCGCATAAGCGCGAATCCGGCATGCCGTCGATCATCAGCCCTGGCATGCGCGTGACCGGCAACTTGTTTAGCGAGGGCGAGCTTCAGATCGAAGGCGTCATCGATGGCGACATCAAGTGCCATACAGTGTCGATCGGCGCCGACTCTGCTGTCACCGGGGTCATCGAATG
>JAZFQY010000047.1:0-5035 GCA_036445355.1 Alphaproteobacteria bacterium | reverse complement strand
ATCTCGGCATCTCCAACACCATGCGCTCGGCGCTCCTGGCCTGGGCCAAGACCCTGAGCATCGAGGTCGCCGGCGACGGGGTGACGGTGAACGCCATCCTGCCCGGGCGCATCCGCACCGAGCGCACGGTCTCGCTCGACAAGGCCACCGCCGAGCGCACCGGGCGGACCCCCGAGGAGGTGCTGGCGGAGAGCCTGACCGCCATCCCCGCCGGGCGTCAGGGCGAGGCGAGCGAGTTCGGCGCCACGGTGGCGTTCCTGGCCAGCGAGCAAGCGGGCTACATCACCGGCGCCGCCATCCCCGTCGACGGCGGCATGATCCGCCAGATGTGACGGTAACTGAAAATACATTAATAACAGACAAATAATAGCGTTACTTAAAGTGATCTCTGATATTTACTCCCGCACCACCTCGACCGATGCGCCCACGGTGAGGTCCAGCACCGCCGCGGCGCTGCCGCGGTTAACGGCGATCTCCGCCAGGCCGTTGGCGTTCTCGTACCAGAACGGCTCGCCGGTCGGGCGGTCGGAAAATGTGTGCGCGCGGTCGAGCGCGCGCCCTGCGACCCGCAGCCGCGCGCCGTCCGGCAGGTTCGCGGCGCGCAGGCCGGTCAAGGCGTTGCCGAAATGGTCGATATAGATCACCTGGTCGAGATCGTCGGGCCAGTCCGGGCGCCGGAGCTCCGCCAGGGGCCGCTCCTCGCCCGGCGGCGCCTCGCCCTTCGCCAGGCGTGCGGCCACCGGCGCGAACAGGTCGCGTCCATGGAAGCTGGCGCTGAGGCGCTCGGGCCGCCAGGTGATCTCCCACCAGTGTGCTGCCGACGCCCGTCGGACGACGATCTCGAATAGGCCGTTCTCGGGCCCGACAAAGCGCCGCCCGTCGGCCTCCACCACCGCCGCACGGCGGTCGCCGCCGACGCCCGGATCGACCACGCACAGGAACACGGCGTCGGCGGGGAATTCCAGTGCATAGGCGGCGAGCAGATAGGCGCCGGCGCGCGGGTCGAAACCGGGCGCGTCGGTGAACAGGTCGATAACCGCCACCCGAGGCGCTTCGCGGTGCAGCACGGCGCGCATCTGCCCGAGATAGGGCCCCGCGGCGCCGAAATCGGTAAACGTGACGATCAGGCTCATGGGCGGCCTGCTTCAAATGAATTTGCGGCGACGCTATCACGGCGCGGTCGTCGGGCCCACGCCGGCGCGCCTAGAGCCAATTCCGGTCATATTTGACCGGATTATGCTCTAGCCCTCCGTCGGTCGGGCGTATAGGCACCTCTTAAGGTATTGGGTGCAAAGTCGCGAATCTTGGTCGAGGCGAGGCTAGGGCGAGACGGCATGATGCGTTGGCTGACAATCGCGGTTGCGACCTATGCGGTTGTGATCACGCTGCTCTATTTCGGCCAGCGGCGGCTCATGTACCTGCCGGACCGCGCGCGGCCGGACCCGACGCTGGCCGGCACTCCGGAGCTGGCGGAGGTGGCGCTCGCCACGTCCGACGGCCTCTCGCTGCTGGCCTGGTACCGGCCCGCCGCTGACGGCCGGCCGACTCTGGTGTACTTCCACGGCAATGCCGGCAGTCTGGCCTTGCGGGCGGACAAAGTGCGGCCCTTCCTCGAGGCTGGCTACGGGATCCTGCTGCCGGCCTACCGCGGCTACAGCGGCAATCCCGGCCGGCCGGACGAGCAGGGCCTCTATCGCGACGGGCGCGCGGCGCTGGCGTTTCTCGCCGACAATGGCGTGCCGGCCGACCGGATCGCGCTCTACGGCGAATCCTTGGGAACCGGCGTCGCCGTGCAACTGGCGACCGAGGGCCGGGTCGGCGCCGTGGTTCTCGAGGCGCCCTTCACTTCGATGGCGGCGGCGGCCCAGCACCACTATCCCTGGGTGCCGGCCATCTGGCTGGTGCGCGACAGGTTCGACAATCTTGACAAGATAAAGCGCGTACACGCGCCCGTCCTAATCGTGCACGGCGATGCCGACCAGGTGGTGCCGACGGCCATGAGCCGGCGCCTGTACGAGGCGGCCGAGGAGCCCAAGAGCTTCAAGATTTTGAACGGTGCCGGCCACGACAATAACCACGATTTCGGACTGGCCGGGGAAACCATGGCCTTTCTCGGCCGTCACTTGGGTCCATAAAATTCTCTACAAATTTCTTAGAAACTCTCCGTAACTTATTGCAATTAAATCTTGATCAGGCTCCGGCGACAGGCGATACTGGTCTGGTAGGAGGACCAGATGTTCGATGTGCTGCAAACTGCTGTGAACGGCCTCCGCGTCGCCGAAACGCGCGCCGCGGCTGCGGCCTCCAATATCGCCAATCTGCGCGCCAGCGTGCAGGGGGCAAATCCGAGCGCCGTCACGGCGCAGGACTCGCCGGCCGCCGTTGCACCGGCCGCACCGGCGCAAAGCCAGGTGTTCTCCGGCGGCCCGGATTCCCAGGGCCTGGCCAACGGACGGGGCCTGGATCTGGCCGCCAATATCGTCGAGCTTACCCTGGCGCAACGCGCCTACGAGGCCAACGCCGCCGTCATCAGGTCCAGCGAGGAAACCCTCAAGCATCTGCTTGACAGCGTTGCTTAAAGTCCCGTCTCAGGTTAGGCCTGTTTTGCCGCGCTCCCGTTGAGGGCGGTGAGGGCCTGGGGCGAGTCGATGTCCACCGTCACGCCGTCGTCCACCATCACCACCTCGGCCACCAGATCTTCGTAGTCGCCGATCAGGTGCTTGGCGCCGACGTCGCCCTTGAGCTCGCCCATCTCGGCGAAGAAGCGGCGCGCGAACAGCGCCGGGTTGCCGCGCTTGCCGCGCCAGGTCGGGACACAGATGGCGCGCCCCTCGAAGGGGTCGAAGGCGGCAATCAGGCGGTCGATATGGGCCGCCGTCACCCGCGGCATGTCGCCCAGGCAGACGACGACACCGTCGCTCCCAGCCGGCAGGGCGGCGACGCCGGTGCCGAGGGATGTGCTGAGGCCCTGGGCGAAACCCGGGTTGTGGGCGAAGAGGACGCGGCGGCCGCGCAAGGCCATGCGCACCCGCTCCGGCTCGTGGCCGGTGACGACCACCACCGGATCGGCCCGCGATGCCAAGGCCGCGTCGACCGCCCGAACAACCATAGGTACACCATCGACCTCGGCCATGAGCTTGTTGACCGCGCCCATACGCCGCGACTGGCCGGCGGCGAGGACGATGGCACCGATGCGGGACACCGCCGGCGCGGCGGCGGTCTCGGCGCGGGGTAGGGGTCGCGACGGGATCTCTTTCAAGAGTCCACCGACGCCCATGCGCATGACATCTTTCGGTGTGACTTGAAGTTCGGCCATCAACCTCCTGAAAATGCAATCGAATCCGTTGAGCTTTGGCGAGCGTGCGCAACCCGGCAGCCCCAGGATCGGCGCCTCGCCCGGTGCGCTGCCCAGGCGCCCCATCAGGATCAGGTTTCCCGGGTCGACCGGCATGCCGTAATGCTCGATGACGCCGCCGGCGCCCTCGATCGCAGCCGGGATGACGTCCCGCCGGTCGACGATGGCCGAGGCGCCGATGATCAGGAAGACCTGCGCTCCAGCGGCGCGCAGGTCGCCGATCGCGGCCCGAAGCTCATTCTCGTCATGGTTGCAGCGCACCTGTCTTACCAGGGCACCGCCCAGGGCCTCGACCCGTACCCGCGTGACCTCGGCGGTCTTGTCCAGCACCGTCTCCTTCATGCCCTGGAGGCGCGTCTGAACGAGACCCACCTTGAGACGCCGGAAAGGGGCGACCCGGATCGGTGGGCCGCCGTCGGCCGCGGCCACCTCCCAGGCCCGGACCACCGTCTCGGCGACGGCGAAGGGGATAACCTTAACGGTGGCCACCAATTGGCGCCGATGCACGACCTCGTAGGGCGGGATCGTGGCCACCGTTATCGCCTCGTCGATCGAGTTCATGGCGTCGAGCCGGCCCTGGTCGATGACCGCCAGCCCCGCCGCCTCGGCGTGCAGGTTGGCGCGGCTGGTGAATGGGTCGGATCTGCTCAGGCCCGGCCCCTGACACGCCTCGGCGATGCGTCCGGCGGCCGCATCCTCGTCCACGTCGCCGGGCTCCAGGCGCGCGGCCACCACCTCGGCGATGCCGGCCTGCGCCAGGGCCTCGATATCGGCCCGCGACAGCACCCGGCCCTTCTTCAAGGCGCGGCCGTCCAGCCGGCGCGAATGGGCGAGGATGGCGCCCTCGGCCTCGGCGACAGGAACCGGACCGAACTTCATGATTTTACGCCGCTTTCTGCCGTGCCGGATGCCGATGCAGGGCCTGGGTGATCTGGGCCAGGATGGCGACGGCGATCTCGGCCGGGCTGGTGGCGCCGATGGACAGGCCCACTGGCCCGTGGATGCGGCCCAGCTCGGCCTCGCTGAAGCCCGCTTCCCGGAGGCGGGCGAGACGGCCCGCGTGGGTCTTCTTGCTTCCCAGGGCGCCGATATAGAAGGCCTCGGAGCGCAACGCCGCCGCCAGCGCCGGGTCGTCGAGCTTGGGGTCGTGGGTGAGGGTGACGATGGCGGTGCGCCGGTCCGGCCCCAGCGCCGCCAGCGCCTCGTCGGGCCAGGCGTCGGTGAGCGCCACGCCGGGAAAGCGCTCCGCCGTGGCGAAGGCGCCGCGTGGGTCGACCACGGTGACGGCATAGCCGGCCAGCGCCCCCATCGGCGCCAGGGGCTGGGCGATATGCACAGCGCCGACCATGATCAGGCGCCTCGGCGGGTTGAAGACTCGCACGAACAGGGAGCCGTCCTCGGTCTCGACCCGGCCCGAGCGGTCGTCGGCCAGCGCCCGGTCAATGGCCGCCAGCGCGGCCCCGTCCAGCGCCAATTTTCCGTCTATTTTTCCATTAATTACAATAGATTGTGCGCCAGACTTCAAGTCGATTGCAAGGGAGATGGCGCGCTTTTCGTGGCGCGCCGCAAGGATGGCATCGAGTACCGCGCGTTGCATGGTTCACTCGACCCGCTCGACGAAGACTTCGACTCGGCCGCCGCAGGCAAGGCCCACTTCCCAGGCCATCTCGTTGCTGACGC
>JAZFQY010000046.1:0-2429 GCA_036445355.1 Alphaproteobacteria bacterium | reverse complement strand
CGCGTCGTGACCGAAGCCGGTATGATGACCCTGCGCCAGTGCTTGGGCTCGGCGCACGACACCTTCATCGGCGGGCTCAACAACGACTACTGGCGGGCGATCAAGCTCGGGGGGTAGAGAGCTGCACGGTCACGCGCGCTTGCGGCGGCGCCGCGCCGCCGGCAGGTGCGAAGCCAAATGCTGGCCGGTGTAGCTCGCCGCCACCCGGCAGATATCCTCCGGCGTGCCGGCGGCGACGATCTCGCCGCCCTCGTCGCCGCCCTCGGGGCCGAGGTCGATGAGCCAGTCGGCGGTCTTGATGATCTCCAGATTGTGCTCGATGACGATCACCGTGTTGCCCTGATCGACCAGGGCGTGCAGCACCTCGAGCAGCCGCAGCACGTCCTCGAAATGCAGGCCGGTGGTGGGCTCGTCTAGGATATAAAGTGTGCGGCCGGTGGCGCGCCGGCTCAACTCCTTGGCCAGCTTCACGCGCTGCGCCTCGCCGCCGCTCAATGTGGTCGCCGACTGGCCGAGCTGGATATAGCCGAGGCCCACCCGCTCCAGCGTGTCGAGCTTGCTGCGGATTGCCGGCACCGGGCGAAAGAACTCCGCCGCCTCGTCGACGGTCATCGCCAGCACGGCGGCGATCGACTTGTCGCGGTAGGTGACCTCAAGAGTCTCTCGGTTGTAGCGCCGGCCATCGCAGACGTCGCACTGCACGTAGACGTCGGGCAGGAAATGCATCTCGATCTTGATCAGCCCGTCGCCCTGACAGGCCTCGCAGCGCCCGCCCTTGACGTTGAAGGAGAAGCGCCCGGGCTTGTAGCCGCGCACCTTCGACTCCGGCAGGCCGGTGAACCAGTCGCGGATTGGGGTGAAGGCGCCGGTGTAGGTGGCGGGGTTGGAGCGCGGCGTGCGCCCGATGGCCGACTGGTCGATGTCGATCACCTTGTCCAGGTGCTGCAGCCCAGTGAGCGCCTTGTAGGGGCCGGGCTGCTCGCGCGCGCCGTAGAGTTGCCGCGCCGCGGCCCGGTAGAGGGTGTCGATGAGCAGCGACGACTTGCCACCGCCCGAGACGCCGGTCACGCAGACGAAGGTGCCGAGGGGGAACTCCGCGGTCACGTTCTTCAGATTGTTTACGGTGGCGCCGGTGAGCTTCAGCACTTGCCGGCGGTGCCCGGGGCGGCGCTGTGGCGGCACCGGGATCTGCCGGAAGCCGGTGATGTACTGGGCGGTGAGGCTGTCGGGCGACTGGAAAACCGTCGCCGGCGGTCCGGCGGCGACCACCTTGCCGCCATGCACGCCGGCGCCCGGCCCCATATCGACCAGGTAGTCGGCGGCGCGGATCGCCTCCTCGTCGTGCTCGACCACGATCACCGTGTTGCCCAGATCGCGCAGCCGGCGCAATGTATCCAGCAGGCGCGCATTGTCGCGCTGGTGCAGGCCGATCGACGGCTCGTCGAGCACGTAGAGCACACCGGTCAGCCCGGAGCCGATCTGGGAGGCGAGGCGGATGCGCTGGCTCTCGCCGCCGCTCAGGGTGCCGGCGGTGCGGCCGAGCGTCAGATAGTCGAGGCCGACATCGTTCAGGAATCCCAGCCGCTCGTTGATCTCGCGCAGGACGCGGTCGGCGATCTCCCGCTGCTTGTCGGTGAGCCGCTCGGACAGCGCCACGAACCAGCGCCCGGCCTCGGCGATGGACATGGCCGCGACCTCGGCGATGGTGAGGCCGGCGATCTTCACCGCCAGCGCCTCGGGCTTCAGTCGCGCGCCGTCGCAGGCCTCGCAGGCGCTGGTCACCTGGTACTTGGCCAGCTCCTCGCGCACCCACTGGCTTTCGGTCTCGTGGTAGCGCCGCTCCAAATTGCGCACCACGCCCTCGAACGGGCGCTTGGTCTGGTAGCTGCGCAGGCCGTCGTTGTAGCGCATGGTCACCGGCTCGTCGCCGCTGCCGAAGAGGATGATCTGTCGCGCCTTGGCCGGCAGGTCGCGCCAAGGCCGGGTGGTGGAAAATTTGTAACGCCGGGCGAGGCTGTCGAGGGTCTGCATGTAGTACTGGCTGGTTGAGTTGGCCCATGGTGATACGGCGCCCTCGCGCAGGGACAGGCGCGGATCGGGCACCACCAGCTCCGGGTCGACCACGATATTGGTGCCGAGCCCGCCGCAGGACGGGCAGGCGCCGAACGGATTGTTGAAGGAGAACGGCCGCGGTTCGATCTCCTCGATGGTGAAGCCGGAGACCGGGCAGGCGAACTTGGCGGAGAACACGGTCTCGGCGCCGCTGTCTGCGTCCTCGGCGACGGCGAGCCCGTCGGCCAGGTTAAGTGCCGTCTCCAGGCTGTCGGCGAGGCGCGTCTCCAGCCCCGGGCGCACCACCAGCCGGTCGACGACGACGGCAATGTCGTGCTTGCGCTTCTTGTCGAGCGCCGGTGCGTCGTCGATCTCGC
>JAZFQY010000045.1:0-4171 GCA_036445355.1 Alphaproteobacteria bacterium | reverse complement strand
GTCAGCCGGTTTTTCAGCAGCCTGCTAGGGTGAGCCATTCGGCCCGGCGGCCGGATCTCGGTCCAAACTGGCGGGCGGGCAATGGATTTGGTCTTATCTCCATCCCAGAAACAACATTTGCAATTCTCGGCACCACATTGATTTAGATCAAAGCAAGTGCCGCGGAGGCGTCGGGTCGCCGGATACGGCCGGTGGGCCGGGCCTCCGCCTGGCCATCGCCATACGGTGCGGATTGACCCCATCTCCAGGCGGCGTTAGGCATCTGGCCGAAGCACGAAATTGGAACGGGCATGATGAACGAGGGTGTTCGCGCCGCTTGCGTCATCGGCTGGCCGGTCGAGCATTCGAGGTCGCCGCTCATCCACGGCTACTGGCTCCAGCATCACGGGATCGCCGGCGCCTACCGCCGCGAGGCCGTGCCACCGGAGGACCTTCCCGCCTTCGTCGCCGACCTCGCGGCGCGTGGCTATGTCGGCGCCAACGTGACCCTGCCGCACAAGGAAGCGGCGTTGGACCTGTCGAATCCGGACGATTGCGCACGGGCTGTCGGCGCCGCGAACACTCTGTGGCTGGAGGGTGAGCGCCTGCGCTCGACCAACACCGATGCCGAAGGCTTCATCGCCAGCCTCGACGCGGCGGTGCCCGCATGGGACAAGGGTCTCCATACGGCGGTGGTCATTGGCGCGGGGGGTGCCGCCCGGGCCGTCGTCTACGGGCTCGTCGAGCGCGGCGTCGAGTGCATCCACGTAGTCAACCGCACACTGGCGCGGGCCAAAGGGTTTCGCGAGCGTTTCGGCCCCGGAATCCGAGCGACGCGATGGGCAGAAATACCGCGTGTGCTCGCCGGCGCGGGTCTCGTCGTCAATGCATCCTCGCTCGGCATGACGGGAAGTCCCGACCTCGTGTTGGAACTTGCCGGCGTGCGCGGCGATGCCGTCGTGGCCGACGTCGTCTATGTGCCGCTCAGGACGTCGCTAATCGTGGCCGCCGAGCGGCGGGGACTGCGCGTCTCGGACGGCCTCGGCATGCTCCTGCATCAGGCCGTCCGCGGCTTCGAGCTGTGGTTCGGCCTTCGGCCGCGCGTGACGCCGGAGCTGCGTGTGCTGGTGGAGCGCGCGCTCGCCGAGGTGTGATCCGCGACGCCGGGTCAGGGACGGCGGCCCGGCAACGCGGAGAGCGAAAATCTCGATCGTGGGCGGTCTCGGCGCCGGCCTCGGCTCTCGACCGGATGTGGCGCATTTGGGCGCTAGAACCCCTCATGACGGTGGCCAATTTCCGTGCTCGATATTCGGCCTAGGGCCCAGGCACTCTCTGGCAGACCGGAATACTCACGGCCAAGCATCGTTCCATTTTACCGGTGGCCGCATTGATTTGCCACGCCATGTAATTTTCCGTCGGCACAACTGCGATCTGCCACGGTCCCGTTAACTGCGCTTGCGCCTTCGGAACGTCGTTGGTCACGAAATTGGCGGCGGCGGTCAGGTCGCATCCCGCACAGTCCTTCGAGTGTCCGGCAAGGAAGTCTTCGGCCGCTGCCGCCATGGCCGCCGGCGTGAGACCCGCAGCGAGCGCCCCCGCGAGTAACGCTTTAGCTGCGATTCACCGTACAGCGTCGGCCCAAAGCGCCAGCGCCGTTCCCTCATAATTGTCGAGCGCGCAGGAATTGATACCGGTTTCTGCGGTCTGCACAATTGGCAGGGGTCGGCGGCTCGACATGGGTTGAGGCGGAAGCCGGATCGCGAGCCCACGCTTCGCTCGACCCCGGTTGAGGCGGGCGGCCAAGCGTGCTCCAGATCCGCTCACTGCCGCCGGCCGGCCATGGCCCTGAGCCAGTGCGGCGTTGGTCCTGGGCGTCGACCTGCGGCCCCATCGGACCCATGCTAGGCTTGGTCATCCGGCATATTCAACCAATGGTCGGTGGTTGAGGAGGGCGCGCCGAACGTCCGCCGACATGCCGAAGTCGGGTGCCGGCGCCCCGTGCGCCGTCGCGTGCCGACCGCCGGAGTGGTGGCGGGCGCTTGACTTGCTCCCGCCGGTGGCCGTTGATATCCTTAGGTTTCTTGCGAGAGGGGAGACTGCAGGTCGACGCCGCATGCGACCCCGTCACGGTCGCGGCAATATCGACCGAGTTGCAGGCAGGGAGGCAAGAGACCCGGGAGATGAGCGTCCTCAACATTAACCTGGACCAGGCGCCGAGCGCCGACGCCCTGGCCGCCGTCGATGAGCTGGTTGCCGACGCTCGCGTCGCGCTGAAGGCCTGTCCGCGGTCCGACGGTCATTGGACTTTCGTGCTCGAGGCCGACGTCTCGATTTCGGCCGAGTATATCTTCCTGCAGCACTTCCTCGACGAGGTGGACGCGGAGGAAGAGCGGCTGGTGGCGCGATACCTGCGCGCGGCGCAGGCGCCGAACGGCGGCTGGCCGCTGTTCGCCAATGGCGCGTTCGACATGTCCGCCAGCGTCAAGGCCTACTACGCGTTGAAGCTCGCCGGCGACGACCCCGAGGCGCCCCACATGCACCGCGCGCGCCAGGCGATTCTCGCCCATGGCGGCGCCGCCAGGAGCAACGTGTTCACCCGCTTCAGCCTCGCCCTATTCGGCCAGGTGCCGTGGCGCGCCCTGCCGGTTATGCCGGCGGAAATCATGCTATTGCCGCGCTGGTTCCCCTTCCATCTGTCGAAGGTCGCCTACTGGTCGCGCACGGTGATCGTTCCCCTGCTCATCCTCGGCGCCTTGCGGCCGCGGGCGCGCAACGCGTGTCGCATCGGCATTCCCGAGCTGTTCACCACGCCGCCGGACGACGAGCATGGCTATATCGTCAATTCCACGGGCACGTTGCTCGGTCGTCTGTTGGTCTGGTTCGATGCGCTGCTGCGCGTCGCCGAGCGCCGGTCGCCGAGGTTCCTCCGTCAAAGGGCGATCCGGTCGGCCATCGAATTCATGCGCCCACGGCTGAACCGGGAGGAGGGGCTGGGCGGCATCTTCCCGGCCATGGCCAACGCGGTCATGGCGCTCGACTCGATCGGGCTTCCACCTGGCCACCCCGAGCTCGTGGATGCCAAGCGCGCCGTCAAGAGGCTGCTGGTCCGGCGGCAGGACCATGCATTTTGTCAGCCCTGCCTGTCGCCGGTCTGGGATACGGCCCTGTCGCTTCACGCCCTGCTCGAGGCGGGCGAGCCGGCCCACGGCCAGACCATCCTGAGCGCCTGCGATTGGCTGCTCGAACGCGAGATCACGCAGGTGGTCGGCGACTGGGCCACGCGGCGTCCGGGATTACTGCCCAGCGGCTGGGCCTTCCAGTACCAAAACGACCACTACACGGACGTGGACGATACCGCCGTCGTCGTCATGGCGCTGCACCGGGCCGATTCGCATCGCCATCGTGGCGCCATTGAGCGCGCCACGCAGTGGATTCTGGGCATGCAGAGCAAGAATGGCGGCTGGGGCGCTTTCGATGCCGACAACACCCATTACCGTCTCAAAAATATTCCGTTCGCCGACCATGGCGCGCTCCTGGACCCGCCGACCGCGGACGTCACCGCACGTTGCCTCGGCATGTTGGCGCAACAGGGATTCGAGCCCACACATCCGGCGATCCGGCGCGGTATCGCGTTCCTCGAGCGGGAGCAGGAGCCCGACGGCTCCTGGTTCGGTCGCTGGGGCGTCAATTACCTATACGGCACTTGGAGCGTGCTCATCGCGCTCAACGCCCTCGGTGAGGATCTCCGGGCCCCGTATGTTCGCAAGTCGGTCGACTGGCTCATCGCGCGCCAGGGCGCGGACGGCGGCTGGGGCGAGGGCTGCGCCAGCTACTGGCGTGAGCGGCGCTTCGAGGCGACAGAGAGCACGGCGTCGCAGACCGCCTGGGCGCTGTTGGGCCTCATGGCCGCAGGTGAGGTGGAGAGCGAGGCTGTCGCGCGCGGCGTCGCCTACCTGCAGGCACTGCCGCGCGAGGGCGCCAATTGGCACGATGCGCTGTGGACCGGTGCCGGTTTTCCGCGCATCTTCTACCTCAAGTATCACGGATACAGCGCCTACTTCCCGCTTCTGGCGCTGGCGCGCTACCGCAACCTGATGCGCGGCACGGAAAGGCGCCTCCGATACGGACTGTAAGGCGCGTCGGCGTCCTCACCGGCTTGGCCGCCGAGGCGCGGCTAATCCGGCGCGCCGCG
>JAZFQY010000044.1:0-13910 GCA_036445355.1 Alphaproteobacteria bacterium | reverse complement strand
CGAGGACGCGCTCCGCGCCAGGGGGATCGGCGTCGAGGTCGCCGGCTTCAACAAAGCCATGGAGCGTCAGCGGGCCGAGGCCCGCGCCGCCTGGGCCGGCTCCGGCGAGGCGGCCACCGAGCAGGTCTGGTTCGATCTGCGCCAGGAAGTGGGAGCGACCGAGTTTCTCGGCTACGACACCGACGTCGCCGAGGCCGAGATCAAGGCTCTGGTCATCGATGGAAAGCCCGCCGACGCGGCGAAGGCCGGCCAGCAGGTGGCCGTGATCGTCAACCAGAGCCCCTTCTATGGCGAATCCGGCGGGCAAATGGGCGACGCCGGCGTCATGTTCAGCGCCCGCGGCGCCGAGGTCGCGGTTGCTGACACGCAGAAGAAGCTAGGCGACCTGCACCTCCATCTGGGCACGGTCGCCCGCGGCAAGCTCGCCGTGGGCGACGTGGTGGAGCTGCGCGTCGACGGCGAGCGGCGCGCCCGCTTGCGCGCCAACCACTCGGCGACCCACCTGATGCACGAAGCCCTGCGCCGGCGACTGGGTGCGCACGTGACCCAGAAGGGCTCCCTCGTCGCCCCCGACCGCCTGCGCTTCGACATCAGCCACCCGAAGCCGGTCACCCCCGAGGAGCTGGCCGAAGTGGAGGTGGCGGTGAACGAGCGCATCCGCGCCAATACCGAGGTGCGCACCGCGCTGATGACTTCCGAAGCGGCGGTCGAGGCCGGGGCGCTGGCGCTGTTCGGCGAGAAGTACGGCGAGGAGGTGCGCGTCGTCTCCATGGGCACCGAAGATGGCGGCGGCGCCGACGGGCGCGCCACCTACTCCACCGAGCTGTGCGGCGGCACCCATGTGCGCCGCACCGGCGACATCGGCCTGTTCAGGATCGTGGGCGAAGGGGCGCTCGCCGCCGGCGTACGCCGCATCGAGGCGCTCACCGGCGAGGCGGCGCGGCGCCACATGGACGCCCAGGAGCGGCTGCTGCGCGCCGCCGCCGGTGCCCTGAAGACCGCGCCCGAAGAGGTGCCCGCCCGCGTCGCCGGCCTCATCGAGGAGCGCAAGCGGCTCGACCGCGAAGTGGCGGAGCTGCGCCGCAGGCTCGCCATGGGCGGCGGCGCGGCGGCGGGCCCGCAGGTGCGCGAGGTGGCCGGCCTCAATTACGCCGCGCGCCTCCTCGAAGGCGTGCCGGCCAAGGACCTGCGCGGCTTGGCCGACCAGCTCAAGCGCCAGGTCGGCAGCGGCATCGTCGCGGTGGCCACGGTGGAGGACGGCAAGGCGAGCCTGGTGGTGGGCGTCACCGACGACCTGACCCAGCGCATCAGCGCCGTTGATCTGGTGCGCCTTGGCGTTGCCGAGCTCGGCGGCAAGGGCGGCGGCGGGCGCCCGGACATGGCCCAGGGCGGCGGCCCCGACGGCGCCAAGGCGCCGGGCGCATTGGCGGCGATCGAACAGGCGCTCTCGGGCGCCGCCAGTTAAGCGGCTTCGCAAGGCGTCCAAAGAATTGTACGGGAGGGTTTCAAACCCGCCCCTACGACGGACCCCTTGATTGTAGGGGCGGGTTTTAAACCCGCCCCTTCGACCGGCCCCTTGATTGTAGGGGCGGGTTTCAAACCCGCCCCTGCGACCGGCCCCTTGATTGTTGGGGCGGGTTCCAAACCCGCCCTTACGACCGGCCCCTTGATTGTACGGTCGGGTTTCAAACCCGTCCCTACGACGGACCCCTTGATTGTAGGGGCGGGTTTCAAACCCGCCCCTTCGATCGGCCCCTTGATTGTTGGGGCGGGTTTCAAACCCGCCCCTACGACGGACCCCTTGATTGTTGGGGCGGGTTTCAAACCCGCCCCTTCGACCGGCCCCTTGATTGTTGGGGCGGGTTTCAAACCCGTCCCTACGACGGACCCCTTGATTGTAGGGGCGGGTTCCAAATCCGCCGCTGCGAAAATTCCAAGTGAGCGATAGGAACCGCCACCGGGCGTGCCCTTACGCCAGCGCCTTTTTCAGATTGGTCTCGATGGTGTCGAAGAAACCGGTGGTGGTCAGCCAGGCCTGATTGGGTCCGATCAGCATCGCCAGATCCTTGGTCATCTGGCCGCCTTCGACGGTCTCGACGCACACCCGCTCCAGGGCGTCGGCGAAGGCAACCACCTCCGGCGTGCCGTCGAACTCGCCGCGATACTTGAGCCCCCGCGTCCAGGCGAAGATGGAGGCGATGGGATTGGTCGAGGTCTCCTTGCCCTGCTGATGCTGGCGGTAATGGCGCGTCACCGTGCCGTGGGCGGCCTCGGACTCCACGGTCTTACTTTCGGGGTTCATCAGCACCGAGGTCATGAGCCCCAGGGAGCCGAAGCCCTGGGCCAACGCGTCCGACTGCACGTCGCCGTCGTAGTTCTTGCACGCCCACAGGAATCCGCCTTCCCACTTCAGCGAGGCGGCGACCATGTCGTCGATCAGCCTGTGCTCGTAGGTCAGGCCCGCGTCGTCGAAGCGGTCCTGGAACTCGGCCGCCAGCACCTCCTCGAACAGTTCCTTGAAGCGTCCGTCATAGGCCTTGAGGATGGTGTTCTTGGTCGACAGATAGAGCGGGTAGCCGCGGTGCAGGGCGTAGATCATGCATGCGCGCGCGAAGCCCCGGATCGACTCGTCCAGATTGTACATGGCCAAGGCCACGCCCGCACCGGGGAAGTCGAACACCTCGCGGCTGATCGGCTCGCCGCCGTCGGCGGGCGTAAAGGTGAGGGTGAGCTTGCCGCTGCCGGGGACCTTGAAGTCGGTGGCGCGGTACTGGTCGGCATAGGCGTGGCGGCCAATAACGATGGGCTTGGTCCAGCTCGGCACCAGGCGCGGCACATTGCTGCACACGATCGGCTCGCGGAAGACGGTGCCGCCGAGGATGTTTCGGATGGTACCGTTGGGCGAGCGCCACATCTGTTTGAGCCCGAACTCGGCGACCCGCGCCTCGTCGGGGGTGATGGTGGCGCATTTGATGCCGACGCCGTGGCGCTGGATCGCCTCCGCGGCCTCGATCGTGATCCGGTCGTCGGTCTGGTCCCGTTCTTGGATGCCGAGGTCGTAGTATTCGAGCTCGACTTCGAGATAAGGCAGGATCAGCCGCTCGCGGATCCAGGTCCAGATGATGCGCGTCATCTCGTCGCCATCGAGCTCGACGATCGGTTTGGCGACTTTGACCTTTGTCATCGGCGGCTCTTCGGCTCGCTGAGGGGGACGGGGCCCGCGCCGCCGCGGGCACGGGTTCCGACGGGCGGCGCTGGGGCCGCTAAAGCCACTTTGGATCGACCGTCACGCGGCCCTCGGGCATGGTTTCCAGCTTCGGCAGGACGTCGTCGACGGTGGCGACGAAGGCGACCGATTCGACGTTTTCGCGGCGCGCATAGCCGGTGTCGACGACATGGCCGATGAGCTCCCTCAGCGGCCGCCAATAGTCGTCGACATTGACGATCACGATTGGCTTGTCGTGCAGCCGCAGCTGCTTCCAGGTGACGATCTCGAAGGTCTCCTCGAGGGTTCCGAGCCCGCCCGGCAGCACGACGAAGCCATCGGACAGCTCCGCCATCAGCTGCTTGCGCTCGTGCATGGAATCGGTGATCTCGAGCCGGGTCACGCCGGTGTGCCCGACCTCGTGTTCGTCGAGGAAGCGCGGGATGACGCCGACGACCTCGCCGCCGGCGGACATGACCGCATCGGCCAGCATGCCCATCAATCCGACTCGCCCGCCGCCATAGACCAAACGCACACCGTGTTCGGCCATGATCGCGCCGAGCTTGGTGGCGGCGGCCTTGTGGCCCTGCGGCACGCGGCTCGACGAGCCGCAATACACGCACAGCGAATCGATCTTGGCCATGGGCGCTTCCGGCGCGGGACGAATGGGGGACAGTGGGATGGAACCGGCGCGGCGATCACATTGGGCATCGACTCGCCTTTGTCAAGGCGAGGCGCCCGCGCGTGTGCGGTAGAGCCCGGCACCGGCCGTGCCTGCACGCGCGCCGTCGGTGCCGCAGACCGGGAACGCTGGCGGACATCGCCCGCGATCTCGCCGCAGTCGATCGTAAATTTCGGTTAAATTCAATGGCATTAGTCGGCCTCGCCGGTAAATCGCGGTAGACAGGATCACTGCCCGTCACGGCGTGATTGCATCGACTCGGAGGCCAATCTACCGTATATTGTTACCCGACCCTTGTATGTGCGAGGCCGTGTGACCACCCGTAGCAAAATTGCTGCCGTCGTCGGCATTGCCGTGCTGGCGGCCGGGGCGTTGGCCTTGGCCTATGTTGCGACGGATCGGGAGCGCGCCTTTGCGCTGTTTGGCGGGGCGCCGACCGAGGCGCCCCTGCCGACCCGAGCCACGGTTCCGGCGCAGCCCGCACCGGAAACGGCCGAGACCCCGCCGGCGCCGGTGGATATGGCGACGCGGCCGCCGGGGCCGCGGCCGCAAATGGTCGACCCGGACGCCCCGCTCGCGGCCGGGCCGCGTCTGGTATCGCCTGGCCGGCAGGAGCCACGCCGGGTCGTGCCGCAGGGGCGGGACGTGGCCGAGCCGCCGGCAGAAGGCGCCGCGAAGGCGCAGGCGCAGCAGCAAGCAGCGATCGCGCCCAAGCCGGCCGCCGCGCCCGTCCAGCAGGCGGCCATCCCGCCCGTGGCCGCCGAGGCACCAGCTCCAGCGCCGGCCCAACAGCAAGCGGTGGTGTCGCCGAAACCGGTGGCCAAGCCGCCGGCAGCAGGCGACGCGGAGGCGCAAATCCAGCAGACGGCGGTGTCGCCCAAGCCGGCGCCCGAGCCCGTCCAGCAGGCGGCACTGCCGCCGGCGAAGGACATCATCCCGGCGACAATGCCCGACTTCGATATCGTCCGCGTCGACGCCAAGGGCGGCGCCGTCATTGCCGGTCGCGCCGAACCGGACTGTGTCGTCACCGTCCTCGACGGGGACCGGGCCATAGGTGAGGTTCGTGCCGATAATCGCGGTGAGTGGGTGCTCCTACCGGACAGCGCCCTGCCGCCCGGGAGCCGGGAGCTGAGCCTGTCGCAGGCCTGTGGCGACGGTGGCGCCGCCAAATCCCAGCAGGTGGTCATTCTAGTCATTCCCGAGCCGGGCAGGGACCTTGCCGGCCGCCCGGTGAAGCGTCCGGTGATGCCGCTGGTTATGAAAGTGGAGCGTGGCGGAGGCGGTGCCGCGGTCGTGCTGCAAACGCCGACCCTCCCCGATCCCGAACTCGTCGTCGGCGTGTTGGCCGGCAAAGACGAGCCCTTGACGAGGGCGGCGCCTGCGGTGGCACCTGCTCGTGACCCGCGCGCCAGGCCGCCGGCCGGGCGCATGCAAGTAACGGTCGACGCCGTCAGCTACAACGATGACGGCAGGATCGTGGTCGCGGGCAAGGCGCCTCCGGACAGCCGTCAGCGCGCCTACCTCGACAACCGATTCATCGGCGAGGCCGACGCCGACGCCGACGGCCGCTGGTCGCTAACGCCGGAGGAGCCGATCGCCCCCGGCTTCTACAAGCTGCGCGTGGATCAGGTCGATGCGGCCGGCGCCGTCGTGGCGCGGGTCGAGCTACCGTTCATCCGCGGCGAGCCGATGACCGACCTGCCGGAGGGCGCCCTGGTCGTTGTCCAGCCCGGGAACAGCCTGTGGCGCATCGCCCGCCGGGTCTATGGTCAAGGTATCGAATACTCGGTCATTTACAGTGCCAACAGCAGACAGATCGCGGATCCGGACATGATCTATCCGGGTCAGATCTTCGTGCTGCCGCAGACAAATTGAATCGTGCTTCAGCCCGCGGCGGCGTTGGCGTAGTAATCCCAGGGCAGATTTTCCGCCACCAGCTTCATGCAGGGCGTGGCCGAGAGGATGAAAGTCGCCACCGCCGAGACGACGCGAACCGGCGTGACCGGATTGGCGACTTCGACTTCGCCGTGGACGACGATGCGCTGCTCGGCCGTGACGCCGCATTCGCCCCAGTCGAAATCGCGGCACTTCCGCAAGATGTCCAAGAGCGCGCGTCGTGCGTCCTGTGATTCGGCGGTGTAGGGCAGGGGTGCCACATCGCCAGCGATGCGCATTCTCACGCCGTCGCCACATGGGCGGACGTGAGCCCGAAACGGCACGTCGCAATGGGTAAAGGAAAACTCGAACGCGACCATGCCGGCAAGAATGGAAAGGCGCCCATCACTGCCCAAAAGGACCGTCTCGTCGAGATCGCCGGCGTACTCGTCCGGTCCGTCGAGGGCGGCGTCGGGCCGGTCGTCGTGGGGCTGTTCGGCCATCGTCGATTCCTGTTCGCGGCGGTCACTCGGATTAGCACTGCGGCTTTAATAATCGGTAAATCATGTTGCCGGCACTTTCTATATAGCTGGGGTGACATCTAGATGGGCGGGAAAACGCCGTTCGACACCAACATATAGAGGATTGGATCGTGCTGAAAACGGTGCTCGTCCCGATCCACCAGGATGGCCTGCCATTCATCGCCCTGGCCGGCGTGGCGAGTGCGATCCTGTTTTGGATATGGACGCCCCTGGGCTGGTTCGGCCTAGTGGTGACCGCATGGTGCGTGTATTTCTTCCGCGATCCGAACCGCGTGACGCCGGTGCGCGACGGACTGGTCGTGAGCGCCGCCGACGGGACCGTCGCCGCGCTCGCCAAGGTTCCACCGCCACCGGAACTGGACATGGACCCAGAACCCGTTCACCGCGTTAGCGTGTTCTTGAACGTCTTCGACGTGCATATGAACCGTGCGCCGGTGGACGGCACGGTCGCGAGGCGGGTGTACTCGCCGGGTAAGTTCCTTAATGCCGCGCTCGACAAGGCCAGCGACGAGAACGAGCGCTTGGCGCTGCGCCTCGACCGCGACGGCGCCGCCAGCGTGGCCGTCGTCCTGATGGCTGGCCTCTTGGCACGGCGTATCCGCTGCTTCGCCAGCGAAGGCGCCCATCTGCAACGCGGCCAGCGGTTCGGACTGATCCGCTTCGGCAGCCGTGCCGACGTCTATCTGCCGCCCGAGGTCGAGCCCCTGGTCTGCGTCGGCCAGCGCGTCGTCGGAGGCGAAACGGTGCTGGCGGACGAAGGTGCGCGGGAGAGCGCCCGCCTCGGGGAAGTGCGCTGATGCTGAGAGGACGCCCGCGACGGCTACGCGGCTGGTCGGTCAATCGGATGGTTCCCAACGGCCTGACGGTGCTGGCGCTGTGTGCCGGCCTGACGGCGATCCGCTTCGCGTTGGAGGAGCGCTGGGATATGGCGGTGCTTGCGATCGTCATAGCGGCGGTCTTCGATGTCCTCGACGGGCGCGCGGCGCGGCTCTTGAAGGTAACCAGTAGGTTCGGCGCAGAACTCGATTCCCTGTCTGACTTCATCAGCTTCGGCGCCGCGCCAGCCGTGCTGATCTACCAGTGGACGCTCAGCGACGTGCGTGGTCTCGGCTGGGCCATGGCATTGCTGTTCGTCGTGTGCTGTGCCCTGCGTCTGGCGCGGTTCAACAGCGAGATGGAACAGCCCGAAGCCGACCGGCCGCCATGGACGCGCAACTACCTCGTCGGTGTCCCGGCGCCCGCCGCAGCCGGCCTGGCGATCGTGCCGGTGATGATATGGCTGGAGCTGGGCACTGAATTCGCGCGCCTGCCAGCAGTCAATGGATTCGTGGTGACCGTTGTCGCCCTGCTCATGATCAGCCGCGTGCCGACTTTGTCCAACAAGCGTTTCACGGTGCCGATCAATTACGTCCTACCGGTACTGCTGGTGGTCGGACTGATGTTCGCCGCCCTCGTGAGCGCGCCGTGGCCGACACTCATATTCTTTGGGCTCGGATACCTGCTCAGCATTCCAGTCACCATGTTCATCAGCCACCGCCAGAAAATGATCGAGAATTCGAAACTGGGACACCCGGGCGAGCCGGAACGGCCTGAGTCCTCGGTGGAACAGGCGGCGGCTGCCGGGCTACCGCACAAAGGCAACGGCGACGCAGGCGCCCGGCCCTGAGCAGCGAGTAGCCCATGTTCGACGCCGCCCTGCGCAGGGTGATTGACCCGCCGCTCGACCGCATCGGGCGCAGGATCGCGGCCCTTGGCATCTCGGCCAACGCGGTCACGCTGGCGGGCTTCGCGGTAGGACTGTCGGCACTGCCGCTACTGGCGACGGAGCGCTACGGCCTCGCACTGGCGGCGATTGTCGTCAACCGGCTGTTCGACGGTCTCGATGGCGCCGTGGCCCGGCATGTGGGCAAGACCGATTTCGGCGGCTATCTGGATATCGTCTGCGACTTCATTTTCTACGCCGGCGTGGTGTTCGGCTTTGCCCTCGCCCGGCCGGGGGAGAACGCGCTCGCCGCCACCTTCCTGGTCTTCAGTTTCGTCGGCACCGGCTCCTCGTTCCTCGCCTACGCCATCCTGGCGGCGAAGCGCGGCGTGACGACGGAGATTCGCGGCAGCAAGGCCTTCTATTATCTTGGCGGACTGACCGAAGGCACCGAGACCGCGCTCCTGTTTGTCGTGCTGTGCCTGATCCCGCGGTCGTTCCCGGTCCTGGCCGTGATCTTCGGTGTCCTGTGCTGGGTCACCACCCTCACGCGGATCATCGCCGCGCGCCGGGCCTTCCACGGCTGAACTGGGTAGCGCCTATTCCGCCGCCTCGGCCAGACCCGGTCGCGGCAACTCGACCCCGGCACTTTCCGGCGGTGCCTCGACGGCGCGTCGCCGGGCGCGAATGTTTGCCTGCAACATGAGCGCCGAGGGGGTCACCAGCAGCGTCAGCACCGTGGCGAAGGCGAGGCCGAAGGCGATCGCGGTCGCCAGTTGCACCCACCACTGGGTGGACGGCGCGCCGGCGGAAATCTCGCGCGTAACGAAGTTGATGTTGAGCTGGAGCACCATGGGCAGCAGGCCCAGGATGGTGGTGATCGTGGTCAGCAGCACCGGGCGCAGACGCTGCGCGCCGGTGCGCAGGATGGCCTGCATCGGGTCTCGAATCGTCTTTTTCAGCCGATCGTAGGTGTCGATCAGGACGATGTTGTTATTGACGACGATGCCGGCGAGCGCGATGACCCCGACCCCGCTCATGACGATGCCGAAGGGCTGGCCGGTGATCAGCAGGCCCAGCATCACGCCGACGGTCGACATGACCACGGCCGACAGGATGAGAAAGGCGCTGTAGAAGCTGTTGAATTGGGTGACCAGAATGATGGCCATGATGAACAGGGCCACGGCGAAGGCTTTCGACAGGAATGCCTTGGCGTCCTCCTGCTCCTGATCCTCACCCTTGAAGCTGACCTCGACCCGCGGGTCGATGCCCGCGGTCTCGAGCCAGGCGCTGATCTCGCGCACCTTGTCGTTGGCCAGCACCCCTGGCGCGATCTCGGCCAGGACCTTCATGATCCTGTGGCCGTCGACACGACGAAGCTGCCCGGTGCGCGGGACCGGCTTACGCTCGACGAAGTTGGCGATCGGGACAAGGCCGGCGTCTGTGGGAATCCGGATCCGGTCCAATTGGTGGATGGTGCGGCTGCCGATGGGATAGCGCACGACGATGTCGATCTCTTCGTCACTGTCGTCGGGACGGTATTCGGAGACCTTGAGACCGCTCGAGACGAGCTTTACGAAGCTGCCGATGAGCTGCACGTCGGCGCCGAACTTGGCGGCCTGGGAGCGGTCGACGGTGAGCTCCCACTCGATGCCCGGCATGGGACGGCTGTCCTCGACTTCGATAAGACCCGGCAGGCGGTCCATGAAGGCGCGCACCTTGGCGACCTCGGCGTCGAGCAGTTCGGGCTGGCGAGAGGCGAGCTGCACCTGCACCGGCTTGCCCACCGGCGGCCCGGCGTGCGGCGTTCGCACCTCGACGATGAGACCGGCGAGCCGGCTCGTGCGGGCGCGAATGTCGGCGAGAATGTCGTCGGCCTTGCGGCGCCGCTCCCAATCGACGAATTCGAGCTGGATGCGGCCAATCATGTCCTCCTGCTGGTCGTCGTCGCGGCTGCTCAGATTGCCCGCCGTGGTGTAGATGGTCTTGAATTCGCCGCGCTCGGCCTGCACCGAGAGAATCAGCCGTTCCACTTCGCTTACCAACCCGAACTTCTCGGCCACCGACAGGTTACCGCGGGCGTGGACCTGTACGATGGCCTGGTCCGGCTCCACCTCGGGGAAGAACTCGATCCCCCTGCCGAATCCGATGTAAAGCACCCACGAGCCGACGAGCACAGCCACGGCGGCTAGAAGCACCTTGGCCGGGTGGCGAAGCGCCAAGGCGAGCAGGCGCAGATACCAGCCCATCGGCCCCGGGAGCCGCGTGATGTCGGCCTCGCCTTCCGCTGCCAGGGCTTTCATCTTCTCCCTGTCCCGGTCCGTGGTGCGTCGCAGACCGGCCACGACCCTGTCGCCAATCGCCAGCCCGGCGTAGCAGCCGGCAAGCGCGCCCGCCAGCACGATGCCGCCTGCGGCGACGGTCATAATCAACGAGCCGAACAGCGCATCTGGGCCAACGAAGCTTGTGACGGCGACGAACGTCGCTGCGGTGCCCCCGGCGACGCCGAGCGCGACGGAGACGATGCGCGCGAGGATCACCTGATTGGCGCCCATCACCGGCACGAAGACCAGCGCCATCGCCAGCGAGGCGCTCAGGGTCGCCATCAGCGTTATCGGCAGGAACTTCATGAACTCGCCGACGATGCCCGGCCAGAACAGGAGCGGGGCGAAGGCGGCGAGTGTAGTCGCGGTGGAGGTGATGATCGGCCATGACATGCGCTTCGCCGCCAACGCGTAGGCGCGCTCCGGCGGCTCGCCCTCGCGCAGTTTGCGGTCGGCGTATTCGGTGACGACGATGGCGCCGTCAACCAGCATGCCGACGGCAAGTATGAGCGAAAACAGGACGACGATATTGATCGTCAGTCCCAGAACCGCCAACACCAGGATGCCGGTGAGAAACGATCCGGGAATGGCCAGCCCAACTAGGATGCCGTTGCGCACGCCCAAGGCACCGATGATCACGATCAGGACCAACAGGACGGCGCTCAGTACGTTGTTCTGGAGGTCGGCGAGGATGGTTCGGATCTGGACCGACTTGTCCTGGGAGTAGGAGACTGCCATTCCCTCGGGCCAGCCGCCTTGTGCCTGCTCGGCTGCGACCACCGCGCGAACCTGCTCGATTGTGTCGATGATGTTCTTGCCGGTGCGCTTGGAGACCTCGAGCGAGATGGCTGGCTGCCCGGCCAGCCGCGCAATGGTCCTGCGGTCCTTGAAGGTTCGACGCGCGCTGACCAGGTCGCCGAGCGTAATCGCGGCATCGCGGTGGACCTTGAGCGGCATGTCGAGCATGTCGCGAACCGATTCGAACAGGCCGGGAACCTTGACCGCGAAGCGCCCGCGCCCGGTGTCCAGCGCACCGGCGGCCACCAACAGGTTGGAGCGCTTGAGCGCGAGGAGGATCTGCTGCGCATCCAGCCCGTAGCTGTTCATCAGCACCGGGTCGAGGACGATCTCGACCTGTTCCTTGCGGTCGCCGATGATCTTGGCCTCGAGCACGGTAGGGATGCCCTCGATCTTGTCGCGCAGATCCCGCGCCAGCCGCAGCAGCGTGCGCTCCGGCACATCACCGCCCAAGGTCACCACCAGGATCGGGAACAGGCTGAAGTTGACCTCGTTGACCGTCGGCTCGTCGGTGTCCTCGGGCAGGTCCGGCTTGACCAGATCGACCCTTTCGCGCACGTCGGCGAGGGCCGTGTCGACGTCGAAGCCGGCGTCAAATTCCATCAGCACGCTGGCGCCGCCCTGGAAGGCGGTGGAGCGTACTTCCTTGATGCCCTCGATGCCCCTGAGCTCGGTCTCCATGGGGCGGATCAGCAGCCTTTCCGCGTCCTCCGGCGAGATGCCGTCGTGACTGAGCGAGACGTAGATGATCGGAATGTTGACGTCGGGATCGGACTCCTTGGGAATAGCGACATAGGTCGCGGCGCCGGCGACCAGCAGCAGTAGCAGCGCGGCGAGGACCGTGCGTGATCGGCTGAGAGCGGCGTCGATGACGCTCATCAGGCGCCCCCGGCGTGACCCGTCGGGGCGGCCGCCTCCACGGCCTCGACCCGTTGTCCCGGCACGACGAACTCCTGGCCCACGGTGATCAGGCGAACGACACTCGGCAGGCCGCCGACCCAAACGCCGGAAGGTGAGTCGCCGATTATGCGCACCGGCATGAAGCGCACCACGTCGGCGGCGTCGACCACCTTGACGCCGACCGTGCCGTCGTCGGCAAGCGTCAGCACCGCTGGCGAGACGAGGTGGCTCAGCTCCTGGGCCACGGGAACCGCGATCTCGGCCGTCAACCCGGCGCGGATGTGCAAGTCGGGATTGGCGACCTCGAGCTCGAAGCGATAGGTGCGCGTCGTCTCCTCGGCGACCGGCGCAACGAAGACAACGATGCCCTCGACCTCGGTGCCGTCGATCAGCCGCGCCCGGCCCGGCGCCCCCGCCTGCAGCGAACCTACCTCGCGCTCGGTCGCGTAGCCGACGATGTTGATGGGATCGAGGTCGACAATGGTACCGGCGACGTCGCCGACTTTGACGTAGGCGCCGAGCTCGGCCCAATTCTCGGCGATAATGCCGGCGAATGGCGCGCGCACCGTGGTGCGCGAGATGTCGATGCGGATCTGCTCGACGGCGGCGTTGGCCGCTTTCAGCCGCGCCTCCGCCGCGGCCAGGCTGGTCTCGGAGCGAAAGCCCTTGGCCCTGAGCTGGCTGGCGGCCGAGAACTCGATCTCGCGCTGCTTGTGCAGTGCTTCCGCCTCGCTCAGCTTGGCCCGGCGATCGTCAACGGCGATGCGGCCCAAGACCTGACCGCGCTCGACCACGTCGCCCTTCTTGATCAGAACCTCGACGATCCGGCCGTAGGTCTCGGCGCGCACGTTCACCTCGCGCGAGGCCTCCGTGCGGCCGCTGACCACGACCGAGCGCTCGTGCGCCTCGGCGGTCAGGTTCGCCACCCGCACCCGGACCAGGGGCCGTTGCCCGGACTCGCCGCCGTCGAGCGCCGCCGTGGCCGGCATCCCTTCGCTACCGACGCGCCCGATCTGGCCGGACAGGATCCAGCCCACGGCGGCAATGGCCAGCAGCGCGGCGACCAGCAGCGACTTCTTCATCGCCGGCGCACCCGTACCGCGCACCATGCGTGCATGTCGCCCTTCATTCGGCGACGCCCTGTTCGGCCAAAAGCGACTCGCGCAGCAGCTCCAACTTGTGCTGCTCGATATGTCTCTCGGCGGCGCGATAGATCGCCAGGCCGAAGCCGTGCACGAAGCGGTCACCGGCCGTATGCGTACCGTCGGCGCACGCCTCCATGTCGGCGATGATTTGTCTCAATTGGCGCAAGCGCGCCTCGATGAGTGCCTCCAGACGCTGGGCGGGAAGCAACTGCACGAACAGCATGTGAAACAGAAAGTCGGAGCGTAGCCGGTCCGGCTCCAACGGTGACATCAAGGCGTCCACCAGCGCCATGCGGCCGCTTGGCGTGATGCTGTAGATCTTCTTCGCCGGCCGGCCGACCTGGGCGACTCCGGTGAGGGTGACGAGGCCTCGTTGCTTCAGATGCTTGAGGGCGGGATAAATGGCGCTAAAGCTGGCAACCTGAATGTGGCCCAGGACCCCGCGCTCGAAGGTCTTCCTGATTTCATAGCCGGTGGCGTCGCCGCGCACGAGCACGGCGAGACACAATGTCTTGGTGTCCAATGGACCCTCCCCTGGCGCTGTTTTGCGATTATATATATCATTTTCGACTATTTGTAAATGATATATTCCGCTTCGATATAGATCAATTTGACTCGCTGGTGCGCGGGGCTCCGCCGACGCCGGCCGCGGCTCGCTCATGCGCTCGGTGGGCCCGGCCGGCGCCGGCAGCAGGGCCAGCAACGCTGCGGCCAGCAGCGGCGCGGCCGGCAGCGAC
>JAZFQY010000043.1:0-2168 GCA_036445355.1 Alphaproteobacteria bacterium | reverse complement strand
CACGCCTTTGCAAGAGCTCCTAACCCTGCTGGGGGCGGACCACGCGGGCCAGGACCAACACGTCCACCGCCGCCGCGCCGGCGCCGAGCAGCGCGCGCGCGCAGGCCTCCGCCGTTGCCCCGGTGGTAAGCACGTCATCGACCAGCAGAACGCGGCGGTCCTCGACGGCGGCCGAGGTGCGCGGCGAAACCGCGAAGGCCCCCGCCACGTTGCGCCGCCGCGCGGCCGCGCTCCGGCGGCCCTGGGAGGGCGTGTTGCGGGTCCGCAGAAGCGTATCGGGCAAGACCGGCAAGCCGGTGGCGCGGCCCAATCCTGTCGCGAGCAGGCCTGACTGGTTGTAGCGCCGGGCGAACAACCGCCAGCGGTGCAACGGCACCGGCACGATGACCTCGGCGGATTCCATCATCTCTGCGCCGGCCCGTGTCAGCCACCCCGCGAAGGCCGGCGCGCCTTCCGTGCGGTCGCCGTACTTGAAGCCGAGCAGCAGCCGGCGCGAGGCGTCGTCGTAGCGCAGCACCGCCCGCGCCCGGTCGTACAGCGGGCGCCGGCGCGCGCAGGCACCGCACAGAGCATCGGGCCCCACGTCGAATTCGAAGGGATAGCCGCAGGCGGCGCACAGCGGCGGGCCGAGAAAGGCCAAACCGCCCCAGCAGGCCCCGCACAGGCTGCCCGGTTCTTCGACCCCGGCGCCGCAAGACAGGCAGCGCGGGGGCAGCAAGGCATTGAGTGCCATGCGCGACAGCGCGCGCCACGCCGGCCGGATCGCCGCGAATTGCTGCATGCCCGGACTCTCGCCGCGCCGCGCGGCTCTGTCAAATTCCGCCGAGTCTAGTCCTCGTCCAAGGCGCCTGAGGGCACGACGTCGCTGATCTGGGGGAAGCGCGGCAGGTCGTCGGAGATGACCAGCCAGGGCAACTGACTTTCGCTCCAGACATGGTCGTCGGGCTGGACCGCCTCGGGCCGGTCGAGGCTGCCGAGCGATACCTGGACCCGGTCGTCCAAGACGTCCTCGTGCATGGAGAGCGTGCTGCCGCATTGCGGGCAGAACCCGCGTTGCGCATAGGCCGAAGAGCGGTAGCGCGTCGGCGCGCCGCTCGTCCAGGTGAAGGCGTCCTTCGGGAAATGCACGAAGCTGAGAAATGCGGCGCCCGATACCTTTCGGCAGGTACCGCAATGACAAATCACGGCGCGCACCGGGTCCGCCGTCGCGTGATAACGAACGGCCCCGCAAAGGCATCCGCCGGTCCATTCCATGTCGATCTCCCTAACTGCTTGGGCGGCACCCTAACCGGTCGCCGCGCACGCCTCAACGGCCACGCCACCCCGCCTTTCTCATCGTCCCCGGCTGCGCCATAGTGGCGTCATGGACGAAGCCATGCAGGTATTCGACCGGCGGCTCGTGCGCCGCCACCGCGACCGCGCCGCGCCGCGCCTGGCGGAGCACGACTTCCTGCTGCGCGAGGTCGCCGAGCGCCTGGCCGAACGCCTGGAGGACGTGACCCGCCGCTTCCCGCTGGCCCTCGACCTGGGCTGCCACGACGGGGTTCTGCAACGAACGCTCGGCGGCCGGGGCGGCGTCGAGACGCTGGTGCAGTGCGACCTGTCGCCCGTCATGGCACGGAGGGCGCAGCGCAACGGCCAACCGTCGCTGGCCGCCGACGAAGAGGCCCTGCCCTTCGCCGAGACCTCGTTCGACGCTGTTTTCAGCCTCCTGAGCCTGCATTGGGTCAACGACCTGCCAGGGGCGCTGGTCCAAATCCGGCGGGCACTCAAGCCCGACGGCCTGTTCCTGGCGGCGCTATTGGGCGGCGAGACTTTGACGGAGCTGCGCAGCGCCCTGATGCAGGCCGAGATCGAGGAGGAAGGCGGCGCCGGCCCCCGCGTCTCGCCCTTCGCCGACGTGCCCGAGGCCGGCGGCCTGCTGCAGCGGGCCGGGTTTGCGCTGCCGGTGGCCGACGTGGACAGCATCACCGTCAGCTACCCGGACGCCTTCGGCCTGATGCAGGACCTGCGCGGCATGGGCGAGACCAACGCCGTCACGGCCCTCCGCCGCACCGCCAGCCGCCGGGCCACCCTGATGCGCGCCGCCGCGCTCTACGGCGAACGCCACGGCGGCCCAGACGGCCGCCTGCCGGCCACCTTCCAGGTCGTTTACCTGACCGCCTGGG
>JAZFQY010000042.1:0-2263 GCA_036445355.1 Alphaproteobacteria bacterium | reverse complement strand
AATTCGATGCCCCCGCATCGGATAAGGAGCGCAACGACGCCAGCGGACAAAAGTTGGCGGCCTTCGGTGGGGCGCAGTGGCCCTCCGGCAGCGTTGCGCGGCTTGCCCGATGCGGGGGCATCGCGCCGCGCCGCGCGCCTAACCGGGAGGACCAATGCGCCGCCATGAAATGGGTCCTTATTACCGAGATTTGGTATCAGCCGTAGCGCAGCAGAGACTCGCCGTGCCGGCGCAGCCACTCCTGTGCCGATCCCACCTCGTCGGTGACGGCGCCGACCTTACGCCAGAATGAGCGGCTGTGGTTCAGGTGGACGAGGTGGGCCACCTCGTGCGCGATCACGTAGTCGAGCACATGCGCCGGCGCCAGCACCAGGCGCCATGAGAAGGACAGGCCCCCGTCCGGCGAGCACGATCCCCAGCAACTATGGGTGTCGCGGATGGTGACGCGCTTCACCCGCCGGTCGAGCACTTCCGCCTTGGCCAGTGCCCGCGACGTGATCTGCCGCCGTGCCTCGGCCCTGAGCCAGTCGGTGAGCCGGCGGGCCAGATGCCGCCGGTCGCCGCCGACTTCCAGCACTGCGTCCCCCAAGAGGTCGGTGTCGCAGCGCACGGTGCCGCGCCACCAAGGGGCATGGCGCACGATGTGCGGCGTGCCCAGCACCGGCAACAGTGCACCGTCGGCGAAGGCGACCCTGGGCGGCAGCGCCGCGACGCTCTCCGCCAGCCACTGGCGCTTGCTGTGGGCGAAGGCCAGCCCTTCGTCGAGCGACGCCCCCTGCGGCAACACCAAAATCGGCCGCCCGGCGGCGACATCCATGCGCAGGGAGACGTGGCGGGCACGGCGATGGCGCTTGACCCGGATCGGCAGGCTGCGCCCCGCCACCTCGACCTGCACGTAGTGTCCAGCCATGCGCGCTGATAGCGCGTGCCGCCGCGCCGGCGCAAGTGCCGAAGATTATACCAACGGTCCCTGATATTGACCCATTTCATGGGCGCAAATCGGTCCGTCCGGCCCGAATCTCATACAGAGCCGCGGCGCGAAGCGCGATGCGGGGACATCGGGCAAGCGCCGCAACGAACCCGGCGGGCCGATTTGCCCCACCGAAGGCCGGGCGCTTTTGGCCGCCAGAAGCGTCGCTCGTTGCTTGAAGTAGCCGGCACTACGGCGCAACTCGCTCCTATCTGGCGGCCAAAATCGCCTCGGTGAAATGGGTCAATATCAGGGACCGTTGGTATCAAGCCGGCTTCGCCCGCACACGCGGGCGCGCCTCGGGCAGGGCCGCCGTCGGGGCGGTGAATTCGACGATGGGGCCGCCGGCGCTGGCGGCGTCGGCGGGATCGTGGGTGACGAGCAGGGTGGGGATGGCGTTCATGCGCGCGTGATCGAAGACGAAGCGGCGGAAGCGTTCCCTGAGCGCCACGTCCAGGCTGGAGAACGGTTCGTCGAGCAGCAGGGCGCGCGGCTCCGACAAGAGGGTGCGCATCACCGCCACCCGCCCCCGCTGGCCGCCGGAGAGGGTCGCCGGGTCGCGCTCCGCCATGCCCTCGAGCCCGGCTTCGCCGAGGGCGGCCTCTACCCGCCGGGCGCGACGCCGCCGGCCGCGCCGCCGCCGGCCGCCGACGCCGGGCGGCAGGCCGAAGGCCAGGTTCTCGCCCACCGACATATGCGGGAATAACATGTCGTCCTGAAACAGGATGCCAATGCGCCGCCGCTCCGGCGGCAGGTCGGTCACCTCGTCGCCATCGACGAACACCCGGCCGCCGGCCCTGAAGGCCGGCGCCAGGGTGCCGCAGATATAGCCGAGCAGGGACGACTTGCCGCAGCCGCTAGGGCCCATCAGGGTGGTGACGTGCTCCGGTGCCACGGTGAGGTCGAGGCCGGCGAGCAGCACCGTCTCGCCGAGGACGAGACTGATCTGCCTGAGCTCCAGCCGGGCCGCCATCACTGAGCCACCTGCAAGGCGCGGCGCTCACGGTAGAGCCAGGCCGGCACAGTCAGCGCCGCGGCGAAGAACAATAGTGGCAGCGCCGCCTGCAACAGGGCGTAGATGCCCATCACCCTTCGGTCGTTGCCGCCGGCGATGGCGACCGCCTCGGTGGTGAGCGTGGCGAATCGACCGCCGCCGGCGAGCATGGTCGGCAGGTACTCGGCGACGCTTACCGCGAAGCCGATGGCGAAGGCGAGCAGGATCGGACGCAGCAGCATCGGCCCCTTGACGCGCCAGAAAACCCGGTTGGGCGAGGCGCCGAGGCACAGCGCCGT
>JAZFQY010000041.1:0-5710 GCA_036445355.1 Alphaproteobacteria bacterium | reverse complement strand
CGAAGCGATGCGATGGGTCCAATTCCTGTGCCCGCTCGCGCAGGCGCTGCGCGAGCGCCAGCTCGAACGCGTCGAAGCGAGCACGCACCAGGGTCGCTATCGGCACCGGCGCGGTGGCCGGGTCGGCCGCTGGCGCTGCGGCGCCTGCGCTTGGCATCGCGGGTGGTTCGGGCGATGCCGTCGACGGCGCGACAGGCGCGCTCGCGGGGGACGGCGGCGTGACGACTGCGGCCTCGGGCCGGTCTGCGGCGGCCACTTGCGGGGTGACCGGCGGCTCCGGCGCCGCTGCGCCGCCTTGCGGATCGTCCATCACGGCCTCGGGAACGGCGGGCGGAGCGGCGGTCGGAGCGGGAATGGCAGCCTCCGCCGGGACGGCCTCGGCGGCCGGCACCGCATCGCCACTCGGCGCGACGGCAGCGGCCACGGGCAGCGCGGACACCGGCTCCGGCTCGCCCGCCGGCGCCTGCACCGGCGATTTCGCGGGCGGGGTGGCTTGGCCGGGGCGTCCATAGGAGAGGGCCGGCCCCACCGTGGCGGCGGTGCGTCCCGGCACGGTCTGCAGCCGGTGCGCCGCCAGGCGAGCAGTGGGCGGCAGGCGGCGCAGGATGGGCCGCAGCATGATCAGGAAGCAGAAGCCCGACCCTAAGAGGAAGCCGCCGTCGAGAATGGCGTCGTTGGTTTGGCGGCTCAGTTCCAGTCCCAGATAGCGCAGATGCTGTAGCGGGAACGACGTGCCGACCGCCACCAGCCCGCCGACAACGCACGAGATAAGAATTGTCATGAGCACCAGCAAGAGCGCCTGCGTCGTGGACAGGTACTTGCTGCGGTTCTTGCGAGCCTGCCGCGTCTCGCGGGCCGGGTCCTTGGCGAGCTCTTTGGACTCCGGCGTCCTCTGCGGGCGCCGCGCGGCGGCCGGTCCGACATTCTTGAGCCGCCTTGCGGCGGCTGCGGCCAATTCCTTTTCCAGTGCCGGGCTGATATAGATGGCCAGGCTCTCGGCGCGGTTGTCGTCCGCGTGCCAGGTTTCCTTGACGACCCTGGTGCCGTCCACCCCCATCTCCCGTTCCAATCGCTTGGCGTCATGGAGCGCCAGCGAGCGCTCGTCCACGGAATAGGTGGCGTGCACCTCCCAGCGGCCATTGCGGCGAACCGAGACCTCGAAATTGATGGTCCTGCTTGGGGGATGCGATTCGGTCGCCATCAGCCCGCCTGCGCTGTTAACCTAACTGGCCCTGTTTTGGCTAGGCGATCCCAGAATCGCGGTAACCTAAAGAAAAATCCTTTATCGAAAGCTAAGGGAGTTCGCTGGCGGCCCGGGCGCATCCGGCCGCGGTGTTAAGCTGGCATTATCAATGAGTGCCTAGGCTGGCTCGGTGCCATTTTCCGTATCGTGGGGTCCACCGCGCCATGCAGCTTGACTTCGCCCAAGAAGCGGCGGACATCGCCGGCGTCGCACTGACCAAATTGAAGTCGTTGGGCATTCCGGCCAACCCGGACAACTTCACGGTCTTCTTTGCCTACGGCTCGGGCAAGAGCCCGGCGCTGGTGGCGCACATCGATAAGATTTTGAAATCATCGCAGAAATTAACGGCCGACCAGTGTCGGGAGATATATGATCATTATTTCGGCATCGGTAACCATGGCGAGGTCCTGAGCAGCATCAGCGGCCGCATCGAAACCGCGGTCAATCGAGTCATCGAGGCGGTGAGCCAGGCCGGCGGCGACGCGAGCCGCCTCGGCAAGGAGCTGGACCAGATTTCCGAGCAGCTCGGCGACACCACGGCGGCCAGCCAACTTCGCACGACCGTGCAGGAAATCCTCACCGAAACCCACACCATGGTCGACAAGTCCAAGCGCCTGGAGGGCCGCCTGCGCGACTCGGCGCGCGAGATATCGATGCTGAAGCGGGACCTGGAGGACGTCCGCCGCGACGCCACGACCGACGCAATGACCGGCCTCGCCAACAGGATGAAATTCGACGCGGTCCTGGAGGCCTTGTGCACGATTGCCGACATGGAGGGCAAAGCCCTGTGCCTGGTGATGTGCGACATCGACCATTTCAAGCGCTTCAACGACCAATATGGCCACCAGGTGGGGGACGTGGTGCTGAGGCTGGTCGGGCGCGCGCTCACCGAGTCGATCAAGGGCCGCGACCTCGCCGCCCGCTATGGCGGCGAGGAGTTCGCAATCTTGCTGCCGCAAACCGATCTTTCGGGAGCGCGCGTGGTCGCCAATCAGGTTCGCGACTCGATCTCGGCCAGGCCGATGGTCATGAAATCGACGGGCAGCAAACTGGGAACCATAAAGCTGTCGTTCGGTGTCGCCAGGCTGCACGGCGGCGAAACGCCGGAAGGTCTGGTCAAGCGCGCCGACGAGGCGCTCTATCTGGCGAAGCGCAATGGGCGCAACCAGGTCGTGATCGCCGACGCTCCCAGGATCAAAGGATCGCCCGCCGCCGCCAAGGCCGGATAATTTTCTCCGGAAAAGTCTTTCCGCCAGAAATTGAGACCATCGGGCAATTCCATGCCGCGGCGGCCGCTACACGATGTCCAGGCGGGTAATGAAGTGCAGGGAGCGGTCGAACAGCCAGCTCGCCGGCGGCGGATAGAGGCCGAGCTCGCCCTGCCACACCGCGGGCGCCAGCCCGACGCGCGCGAAGGCCTCGCGCCAGCGCCGCTCCGGCCAGTAGTTATAGGGCAGCGCCACGCCGTGCGGCGCGTTGCCGACCCAGTCCATGAGGCGCAGGGTCACGCCGGCAAGAATGCCGTCGCGCGTGTGGTCCTTCAGGATCACCGCCTGCCGGGCGACCCGCCGTGCCTCGTGCAGGAGGATGTCCGGATCGTCGGTGTGGTGCAGGGCATCGACGAACATCACGACGTCGAAGCTGCCGTCGCCATGAGGGATGGTGACACCGTCGAAGCGCTCGACCGGGATGCGGGTCCGGGGGCGCACGGCCACCTCGAGCCCGATGATTTCGACATCCGGGCGCGCTTCGCCGATCAGCCGGCCGATGGAGCCGTCGCCGCAGCCGACGTCGAGGACGCTTGCGTTGATGGGCAGCAGCGCCGCCAGTCGCGCGCCGAGGACGCGCGCGCGGCGCGGGAGGACGAGCTCGCCATGCACCCGGCCGAGGACCGTCACCGCCGCGACAGCCCCAATATGCTGTAGAAGAAGCTGGCGAATATGATCTGCATGCCCAGGATCAGGGCCGTCACCGCCGGCAGCACCGTGCGCATGACCACCGCCGGGTCGAGGTCGGCGAAGGCGCGGCTGCCCCAGGAGCCGAGCGCCAATACCGTCGCCGCCAGGCCGCCGAGGAGGAACACGAGCCCGGCGATGATCCCCACCTCCAGGGAGAACACGTCGCCCAGCTTGGCGAAGCGCGGATCCTCTGGCAGCAGTTTCGCCTTGATTGCGTAGACCTTTGTGAACACGGCGAAGGCAACGGCTTGGAAGCCGCAGACAATTGCGGCGACGCTGTAGGCCAGGGTGTGCACGTCGAGGATCACGCCGCCCACAGTGCGCGGCCCCGGCAGGAGCCAGATCATGGAGGCGAGACCCAGAAGCATCAGCGCCGCGCCGGGGTAGAAGAACAGCCAACGCGGACTGAACAGCAACAGGAAGCGCAGATGCCGCCAGCCGTCGCGCCAGCTGCGCAAGTGCGGCGGCCGGGAGCGCCCGTCGGGGGCGAGGGTGGTCGGTACCTCGCTGACCTTGAGCCCGCCGAGCGTCGCCTTGACCACCATCTCGCTCGCGAACTCCATGCCGGTGCTGGTGAGCCGCAGGCGCTCGATGGCGGCGCGGTCGAAGCCGCGCAGGCCGCAGTGGAAGTCGCCCACCCGACTGCCGAAGAACAGCCGCCCGACGCCGGTCAGCACCGGATTGCCGAGATAGCGGTGCAGCGCGGGCATCGCCCCCGACAGGATGCCGCCTTGGAAGCGGTTGCCCATCACCAGCTCGTCGCCGGCGCGCAGGCGCTCCACGAACGGATCGAGGTTGCCGAAGTCGTAGCTTTCGTCGGCATCGCCCATGATGACGTGGCGGCCGCGCGCCCTGGCGATGCCGCCGGCCAGCGCCGCCCCGTAGCCGCGCTCGACGACCGGGACCACGCGCGCGCCGGCGGCCTGGGCGATCTCCTGGGAGCCGTCGGTGCTGCCATTGTCGGCGACCAGCACCTCGCCGTCGATGCCGCGCCGGCGGAGATAGTCCAAGGCCTTGCGCACGCAAACGCCGACCGTCTCGGCCTCGTCGAGGCACGGCATGAGCACCGTCAGCTCGCACGCCCGCTGGCGTTTCGCGCGTGGCAGGCTGCGCATCAATGACATGAGTGCGGTCCCTTGCCCCGTGGTCACACCGAAATCCCTCGCAGCATGCGGCGGGAGTGTTCGTCGATCGTTAACGCCATCACCGGAGCTCTCTAGTCTCGGCCCGGATCGCGCCGGTAGACATCGAAGGTGCCCACCGTCGCCGCCAATCGGTAGTCCTGCAGCACGAAGTTATGGAGCTCGGTGAACGCCGCCCAGGCCGCGTGGGAATCCAGGCCGTGGCCCAGCACCAGGGGCATGGGCTCCCGATGCTGGATGACGAACGCCGCCGGCGGCTCGGCGGCGAGGCGGTCCATGAGCTCGCGGCGGAACCAGGGGCGGCCGTAGATGGAGGCCAGGGGAAAATCATAGATGAACCGCGACACCGGTCGGCGCCGCGCCAAGAAGTAGATCATGGGCTCGAAGCTCCAGACGAAGACCCGGTCCTCCGGCGCCGTCGTCTGCCGCAGATGCGCGGCGACGGCGACGATGTCGCGCAGATAGAAGGTGCGGAAGTTGAACCGATCGCCTTGCCAGTGCCGGCTCCAGTCCAGACGCCCCACGGCCAGCGCCCCGGCGTCGTAGGCGGCGCCGGGAATGCCGGTCGCGAAAACCAGCGCCAGCGCCGCTGTGCCAATGGCCGCGCCTCGCAATGCTGCATTGCGGGCCAGCTCGAGCAGTGGACGCAATAGGGCGTCGATTCCAACGGCGGCGAAAATGGCCGCCGGCGGCAGCATCGGCAGCAGGTGATAGGCGAAGTATTTTCCCTGCAGCCATGCCGAGCCATAGGCGGCAAGCGCCCAAAGGACGACGAAGCCAGGCGTTAGTGCGCCGCCCGCCCGCTCGCGCAGGCTGCGCCATACCAGGTATCCGCCGCCGAGGAGCGCGATCACCAGCAAGTAGGTCCAACTCAGGTAAAAGGCGCCCAGGGGGGCGATGATCGACCGCCACGCCGTGGCCGGGACGCGGATGGCGGCGTAGTCGCGCATCATCGCCTGGATCTCGATGAACGCCGGCAGCGCCCCGGCGGCATACAGCGCCAGGCCGGCGACGAGGAGCGGCGTCGCGAAGCCGGCAGCCGAGGCCATCGCCGCCGCCGCCAGCCTCGACCACTGTTGCCAAAGACGGAAAAGACCCCAGAGCGCCAGCAGGCCGACCAGAACGACCAGCGTGTATTTCAGCAGCACCGCCAGGGCGATGAACAGGCCGGCCAGATACCAGTCGAGGAGCCGGCGCGGCGCGGCGCCCTCCGGCGCGAAGGCGTGCGCGAAGAGGGCGATCCCGGCCAGGGCCGGAAGGTTGGTCCAGCCATCGGTGATCGCCGTGTCCCAGAAGCCGAAGGCGTAATACATCAGCGGATAGGCGAGGGCGGCGACCAGCGCCAGGCCGTCATGCCTGAGGGCGAT
>JAZFQY010000040.1:0-6909 GCA_036445355.1 Alphaproteobacteria bacterium | reverse complement strand
TGCAAGGACATGCAGGAGGACAAGGAGCCGGTGTTCGACACCGCCGACACCCTGGCGCTGTGCCTCGCCGCCGCCGCCGGCATGATCCGCGACCTGGAGCCGATGCCCGAGGCCATGCGCGCCGCCGCCGGCGCCGGCCACACGACGGCCACGGATCTGGCCGACTGGCTGGTGCAAGGCCTCGGCCTGCCCTTCCGCGAGGCGCACCGGATCACGGGTCGCATGGTGAGGATGGCCGAGGATCGGGGGGTCGGCCTGGCGGAATTGGCATTGGCCGAGATGCAGGGCATCGAGCCTAGGGTGACGGCGGCGGTGTATGATATTCTCTCGGTGGAGGCGTCGGTCGCCAGCCGCACCAGCCTCGGCGGCACGGCGCCGGGCAATGTGCGCCGCGCCGCGGCCGAGGCGAGGAAACGGTTCCTGTGACGGGACGATTGAGGATCACACGCAGGCGGGCCAGCGGGCTGCTGGCCGTCGGGCTGCTGCTGGCGTTCCTGGCGCCGCTCACGGCCTGCGGCAAGAAGGGGTCGCCACAGCCGCCCGAGGGCGAGGAGCCCACCTACCCGGTCGAGTACCCGAGGCGATGAACCATTTCGATTACAGGGACAGCGTCCTGTGCGCCGAGGAGGTGCCGCTGCCGCTGATCGCGGCCGAGGTCGGCACGCCCGTCTACGTCTATTCGACGGCGACCCTGACGCGCCACTACCGAGTGTTCACCGCCGCCTTCGGCGAGCAGCCGGTGACCGTGTGCTATGCGCTCAAGGCCAATTCTAACCTCGCCATCGTCAAGACCCTGGCCGAGCTAGGCGCCGGCGCCGACGTAGTCTCCGAGGGCGAGCTGCGCCGGGCGCTCGCCGCCGGCGTGCCGGCGTCGCGGATCGTCTTCTCCGGCGTCGGCAAGACGCGCGAGGAAATTGCCTTCGCCGTTGCCACCGGCATCCTGCAGTTCAACGTCGAGTCCGAGCCGGAGCTTGAGCTCCTGTCCGAACTGGCGGCGGCGCACGGCGCCGAGGCGCAGGTGGGCATCCGCATCAATCCCGACGTCGACCCGAATACCCACGCCAAGATCACCACCGGCCTGAAGGAGAACAAGTTCGGCATCGACCTCGAGCGCGTGCCGGCGGTCTATGCCCGGGCGGCGGCGCTGCCCGGGGTGCGGCCGGTGTCGGTGGCGGTGCATATCGGCAGCCAGCTTACCGACCTGGGGCCGTTCCGCGCTGCCTTCACGCGCGTCGCCGAATTGACCGAGTCCCTGCGCGCCCAGGGCCACGCGGTCGAGCGTCTCGATCTCGGCGGCGGCCTGGGCATCCCCTATAGCGAGGACCTGCCGCCGACGCCGGCGGAGTATGCGGAGACGGTGCTGGCGGCGGTCGGGCACCTCGGCTGCGAACTGGTGCTGGAGCCGGGACGGGTGCTGGTCGGCAACGCCGGCGTCCTCGTAAGCCGCGTCGTCTACGTGAAGGAGGGCCGCCAGCGCCGCTTCGCCGTCATCGATGCGGCGATGAACGACCTGGTGCGACCGACCCTGTACGAGGCCTGGCACGGTATTCTCGCAGTGGTGCAAACGGCACCGGAGGCACCGCTGGAGCCGGTGGATATCGTCGGGCCGGTGTGCGAGACCGGCGATACCTTCGCCAGCCGGCGCCACCTACCGCCGCTCAAGCCCCTGGACTTGCTGGCATTCGAGAGCGCCGGTGCCTATGGTGCGGTAATGGCTTCCGGCTACAACAGCCGCAGGTTGGTCCCAGAGGTGCTTGTGAAAGGCGAGAATTACGCCGTGGTGCGGCCGCGCCAGACTTATGACGAAATGCTGGCGCAGGATGTTCTCCCCGATTGGCTGGCCGACGTCGCACCCAGGCGGCGAGGCGTGGCATGAGCTGGCGGCCGGGACCCGACGACACTCAGATCAGGCCCATGGTGCGCCGGCTGATGGCGCTGGCGGCCCTGGCGATTTCCTGGGAGCGGCTGTGGCCGGCGATGTGGCCGGCAGTCAGTGTCGCCGGGCTATTCCTGGCGCTGGCCCTGCTCGACGTCATGCCGCTCATGCCGGGATGGCTGCACGCCGTCTTGCTTCTGGGCTTCGCCGCGGCCTTCGCATGGATGCTCACGCGCGGCCTGCGCGACCTTCACCTGCCCACCGAGAGCGAAGCGCGCCGGCGCCTGGAGACGGCGAGCCAGCTGTCACATCGCCCGCTGGTGGCTCTCGATGATGTCATGGTCGCCGGCTATGGCGACGACCAGTCGGAGGCCCTGTGGCGAGTCCATCGCGGCCGCGCCATCGCGGCGTTGAAGCGCCTGCGCGTCGGGGTGCCGACTCCGGGGCTCGCCCGGCGTGATCCGCGCGCCCTGCGCTTCGCGGTCGCCCTCGCCCTCGTCGTCGGCGTCGTAGCCGCCGGCAGCGAGTGGTTGCCGCGCCTCGCCCGCGCCGTGACGCCGGACCTGTCGCAGGTCGCGTCGATCGTGCCCGCGACCTTCGAGGTCTGGGTGACCCCACCCGACTACACCGGCCTTGCGCCCCTGTTCCTCGATGCCGAGATGTTCCCGGAGGACGGTCCGACGGTGCCCAGCGGCAGCGTCATCATGGCCCAGGTGCATGACGGGCGCGGCACGGCGAGCCTCGCGTTCGGACCCAGCAACCGGCACGACCTGACCGCCGTCGACGACCGGACCTGGCGCGCCGATGTGCCGGTCGAGGTGACGGAGCCGACCAAGTACCAACTCACCCTCAGCCAGGGCGTCAACGAGCTCGGCTCGTGGCCGATCCTGGTGGTGCCGGACGAGGCGCCGACGGTCGATTATGCACGGCCGCCGGAAGGCACAGTGCGCGCGGTGCTGAGGCTCGATTATGTGGCTACCGACGATTACGGCCTGGAAAGCGTCATCGCCCGCATTCTCCGACCCGAGGGCGAGGCGGCCAATGACGACCCGCCGATCGAAATTTCCCTACCCCTTCCGGGACGCGGCCTGAAGACCGCGCAGGCGGCGAGTTACAGCGATCTGACGGCGCACCCGTGGGCCGGGCTGCCGGTCGAGATCGAGCTCGAGGCGCGTGACGGTCCCGGCCAGGCGGGCCGCTCCGAGCGCTTCGCCATGGTCCTGCCCGAGCGCCAGTTCACGCACCCGGTGGCCAAGGCAATCATCGAGCAGCGCAAGCGCCTGACCCGCGAGCCGTCGGCCCGCGTGCCGATCGCCGGTGGCATCGCCACCATCGCCATCGAGCCCGAGGCCTTCGACAACGATCTGGTGGTCTACCTGGCCCTGATGACGGCCAAGTCGCGCCTGATGCGCGGCCGTAGCGAGGATACGGTGAGGGAGGTGCAGCAGCTGCTGTGGGACACCGCCCTCAGGGTCGAGGAAGGGAACATGGCCCTGGCTGATCGCGACCTGCGCAACCTGCAGCGGCAGCTCATGGAGGCGCTGGCCAACGACGCGCCCGAGGAAGAGATCGAGCGCCTGATGGAGCGGCTTCGGGACGCCATCGACCGCTTCATGCAGGCATTGGCCGAGAACATGATGCGGCAGCTCGAAGACGGCGCCGAAATGCAGCCGATTGATCCCAACGCCATGACACTGACTCGGCGCGACCTGCAGGACATGATCGACCGCATGCAGGAAATGTCGCGCACGGGCGCGCGCGAAGCGGCACGGCAACTGTTGAGCCAACTCCAGGAGATGCTCGAGAATCTGCGTTCGGCGCCAATGATGGCCATGCGCCAGATGCAGAACAGCGAGGCCGGCCAGCTCATGCGCGGCATGGAGGACCTGATCCGGCGCCAACAGAGCCTGCTCGACCGCACCTACCGCAGCGCCAGGCGCAGCCAGGACCAGCAAGGTCAGCCGGGCCAGCAGCCGCAGCAGGGGGCGGGCGACACGCCCAGGCCCGGTGATCAGGAAGCATTGCGGCGGATGCTGGGCGAAATCATGCGGCGCCTAGGCGAGATGGGTGGCGACATTCCACGTGGCCTCGGCCGGGCAGAGCGCTTCATGCGCGATTCGAGCCGCGCCCTGGGCGAAGGCCAGCCCGAGAACGCCGTCGGTCCCCAGACCAACGCCCTGGACGAAATGCAGCAGGGCGCGCAGTCCATGATGCAGCAGCTCATCGGCCGGCCCGGCAACGAGTTCGGCCTCGGCAACCGGTTCGGTCGCTCGGATCAGCTGGAGCCCAACGTCGATCCCTTCGGCCGCACGGCCGAGGAAGGCGGCTGGTGGGACAACGGCGACGTCCTGGTGCCGGATAAAGCCGATCTCCAGCGCGCGCGCCAGATCCTGGACGAGCTGCGCCGCCGCGCAGGTCAGCGCATCCGGCCCATGCTCGAGCTCGACTACATCGACCGGCTGCTGCGCCGCTTCTAGGGCGCCCCGCCCTTCGCTGTCGCCGTGAATGGTGGAGGGCGGAGCGCGCCGCGCTAGAAAAACGCGGCAGAGCGCCACTGAGTTCATCGCCGGCACGCCGAGGCCGATCATGCCCGCCACTGTCCGCGACAATCCTGGCGTCATCGCCCCGCCGCCTCTGATTTTTCTCGGTTTTCTGCTTCTCGGGCTGGTCCTGGACGCGCTCTGGCCGCTCGCGATCCTGCCGGATGTGACGCAGTATCTGCTGGGTATCGTATTGTTCGGGCTTGGTATCGGGCTGTCAGTGACTTGTATTGCGCACCTCCGCCGGCTCGGTACCGATTTTCGGACCCACAAGCCGGCCAGTACGCTCGTCACCGACGGCCCGTACAGAGTCTCGCGCAATCCGATCTACATCGCGCTGAGCCTTGTCCATATCGGCATCGCCGTGGCCGTGGATAGCCCGTGGATGCTGGCGATGCTGATCCCGGCGCTGGCGGTCGTCCGGATCGGCGTGATCGCGCGCGAGGAGCGCTACCTGGAGGCAAGTTTCGGCGACGACTACCGCCGCTACCGGGCGTCGGTCAGGCGCTGGCTCTAATTCGTGGACCGTGCGGCGAGCGCATCCTTGGCGGCGTCGCAAATCTGGCGCAGACTGAACGGCTTGGCGATGACCCGGTGGATGAGGGTGTCGAGGTTGTGGGCGCGCTGGCGCTCCGCGGCGTAGCCGGTCATCATCAGGATCGACATGTCCGGCTTCTCCTTCGCCACCTTGAGGGCGAGGGCGATGCCGTCGAGGCCTGGCATGACGATATCGGTGATGAGAAGGTCATAGTCCTGCTCGCCCAGCCGGTCGAGCGCCTGCAGCCCATCATCGACGGTATCCACGTCGTGGCCGGCATGGGCGAGGGCGCGGCCGACGAACTCGCGGACCGCGGTGTCATCCTCGGCGATCAGGATCCGGGCCATGGAACACCTATCCGGCGCGCGCGCCGCATTCCTCGCGTCCGTGCCGTCGCCTCGCCTTGCGAATTGGGTCCGGCTTCGCCGGCGTGCAAATGGTGGAGGCGGGCCGACTAATTAGAATGGTTAAAATCTGTGAAGAATATCTTAATTTCGGTCGCCGTGTTGGACGGGTTCTCGAAGCGCGATTGAAACGACACGCGCTGCTGTGGCTGCAAGGACTCGACGCCGGCGCTGAAGGTCCATTGCTGCACCACCTCGTCGTCGTGATCGCGCAGGGTGGCGGTAAATTGTGGCGCCGGGCGCGGTGTGTCGGAGACGTTGACCACCTCGCCCTCGATCAACAACACGGGGACGCCGTTCTCGACCGTCCGGCGCGGCACCAGGACGCGAACCTCGAGCCCGGCTCCCGGCGGCTCCACGGCGACCGCGACGCCGACCAGGCGGTACAGCCGGGTCGTCGCCGGCCATGCCTCGACCAACGCTTCGCGCCCGAGCCAGGTGCCGGTGGCGAGGGCGAGGATGACCGCGGCCAAGGCGGCCCAGCCGGCGGCGGCGACCCCGCGTGGCCGGCGCTGAACCGGAAAACCCGGCAGATTTCTTGTCTGCGGCCTGGTCGCTGCCAAGGCCGCGGCCGGCGGCCGCGTCATTTTGACGCTTTCGGCCCGGAGCTCCGGCGGCGCGGGCGGCTGCGCCCACTGATGCCCGCATTTCGCACATTTGACGGTGCGGCCGCGGGGTCCGATGGCCGCCGGGTCAACCATGTAGCGCGTCTTGCACGCCGAACAGGTCAGAATCATGGTCAATCGGCCGTATCAACTGGCGTTGCCGGCGAACGGCCACCGACCCGGGTCGGCCGACGCCGCCAGCGGGCCGACTTATAGAAGTTCGCCCGAAGACACGCAAGTCGGTGAAATGCCTTATGAAATGTAATCATATTTCGGCTTGCTCGGGTGCCGCCGTCCCTTTACCTCATAGCGGCCCCTGTGCGATTTTTCGCGCCGTGTCGCGCGAAGCCATCGCGCCGTGTGCCGGCGGGAGTGTCTGACTTGGTGCGGTTCGTAAATGTCGCCATGCGATATGGCCGTGGGCCCGAGGTTCTGCGCAACGTCAACTTCTCGCTCAAGCCGGGAACATATCATTTTCTCACCGGGCGCAGCGGCGCCGGCAAGTCCACGCTCCTGCGCCTGATGTATCTGGCGTGCCGGCCATCGCGCGGCTTCGTGCATCTGTTCGGCAAGGACATCTCGGTGACTCCACGCACCCAGCTGCCGGCGATCCGGCGGCGCATCGGCGTCGTGTTCCAGGACTTCCGCCTGATGAACCATCTCTCGGCCGTGGACAACGTCGCGCTGCCGCTGCGGGTTGCCGGCGCCAAGGGGCGGGATATCGACCAGCATGTGCGCGAGTTGTTGACCTGGGTCGGCCTCGCCGGATATCTGGACGCCCGCCCGCCCATCCTGTCGGGCGGTCAGCAGCAGCGGGTCGCTATCGCCCGGGCGGTGATCAATCGGCCCAGCCTGCTGCTCGCCGACGAGCCCACCGGCAACGTCGACGACACCACCGCGGGGCGGCTGATGTATCTGTTCGAGGAACTCAACAAGATGGGCACCA
>JAZFQY010000039.1:0-2529 GCA_036445355.1 Alphaproteobacteria bacterium | reverse complement strand
CTCCGTGGGCGGAGATCAGGACCAGGACGCTGTGCACGGATCGAATATGGGTGGCATGAGCGGTCAGTATCAGCGGCGCGTCGTCGTCGTTGGCGGGCCCTCGGGCGGCGGCAAGTCGGCCCTCGCCCTAACGCTGGCCGAGCGCCTGAACGGCGTTGTCATAAATGCCGACGCGATGCAGGTCTATCGCGAACTACGAATCTTGACGGCGCGGCCGACGCCGGCTGACGAGGCGCGGGCCCCCCATCGCCTGTACGGCGTCCTGCCGGCGGCGGAGGCGTGCTCGGCGGCCCGTTGGCGCGCCATGGCGCTGGTTGAGATCGCGGCCGCCGGCGACCGGACGCCGATCGTCGTCGGCGGCACCGGCCTCTATCTCGGCGCCCTGATGACCGGCCTGGCGCCGGTGCCGGAGATCCCGCGCCGGGTGCGCGCCGCCGCCCGCGCCCGCCACCGGACCCTCGGCGGTGCCCGCCTGCACGCCGAGTTGGCCGGGCGCGACCGGGACATGGCGGCGCGGCTCGATCCCGGCGACGGCCAGCGCCTGATGCGCGCCTGGGAAGTGGTCGAGGCCACTGGGCGCTCCCTGGCGGCGTGGCAGGCGGAGGCCGAGGGGCCGCCGGCGAACCTGAGTTTCCAGCCGATCCTGGTGGCACCGCCGCGGGCGGCGCTCTACGCAGCCTGCGACGCGCGGTTTTGTGCCATGATCGAGGCCGGCGCCGTCGAGGAGGTGCGCGCCCTCGAGGCGCTGGGCCTGGCCGCCGACCAGCCGGCGATGAAGGCGCTGGGCGTGCCCGAACTCGGGCGCTACATTGCCGGCGAGATTGCCCTGGCGTCCGCCGTCGCCCAGGCGCAGCAGGCGACGCGCCACTACGCCAAGCGCCAGCTCACCTGGTTCCGGCGTCAGCCGCCGTGGGTCGAGGCGGGCGGCGATGCCGGCCCACTGTTGGTGACGGAGCAACTTTCGGAAAAAAATTTGACCAATCTTGTAACGAAGCTAACTATGTAGGGGAGAATTTGTTAAAATGTTGCGCGGATCCGGGGGTCCGTGTTCCAATGACACCAATCCGCCGGCTTGGACCGTGCCCTTGGCGCGGCCGGGGCGGAAATATGAGGGGAAGCGCCGGAAATGGCGAAAAAAGCAATGAGCGGCGCCGAGGTCGTCATCAAGGCCCTGGTGGATCAGGGCGTCGACGTCATCTTCGGCTATCCCGGCGGCGCCGTGCTGCCGATCTATGACGTCTTGTTCAAGCAGAATTCACTCCGCCACATCCTCGTCCGTCACGAGCAGGGGGCGGTGCACGCGGCCGAGGGCTATGCCCGCTCCACCGGCAAGGTCGGGGTCGTGCTGGTGACCTCGGGGCCCGGCGCCACCAACTCCGTCACCGGTCTCACCGACGCCCTCATGGACAGCGTTCCCGTGGTCTGCCTCACCGGCCAGGTGCCGACCCACTTGATCGGCAACGACGCCTTCCAGGAGTGCGACACCACCGGCATCACCCGCCCGTGCACCAAGCACAACTACCTGGTCAAGGAATCGGACCGGCTGGCGACGACGCTGCACGAGGCGTTCCATATCGCCAAGAGCGGCCGGCCGGGACCGGTGGTCGTGGATATCCCCAAGGACATTCAGTTCGCCGACGCCCCCTACGTCGCCCCGGACGAGGTTTCCTACCGGGCCTATCGCCCGCGGGTGAAGGCGGAGGCGCGGCGCATCGAGGAGGCGGTGGACCTGATCGCCGGCGCCAAGCGCCCGATCTTCTATCTCGGCGGCGGCTGCATCAATTCCGGCGCCAAGGCGTGCCGACTGGTCACCGAGCTGGTGCGCCTGACCGGCTACCCGGCGACCATGACCCTCATGGGTCTGGGCAGCTTTCCCGCCTCCGAGGGGCAGTCGCTGGGCATGGTGGGCATGCACGGCACCTACGAGGCCAACCTGGCCATGCATGGCTCAGACGTGATGATCAACATCGGCGCCCGCTTCGACGACCGGGTGACCGGCCGCCTCGACGCCTTCGCGCCGCGCGCGACCAAGATCCACGTCGATATCGACGCCAGCTCTATCAACAAGAACGTGGCCGTCGACCTGCCGATCGTCGGCGACGTGGCCAAGGTCGTCGCCGACATGCTGCGGCTGTGGAAGCGCAAGCAACCGAGGATAGACCGCAAGGCGCTGGACAAATGGTGGCGCCAGATCGAGGCGTGGCGCGCCGTCGACTGCCTGAAGTACGAGACTTCCGACGAGGTCATCAAGCCGCAGCTCGCGATCGAGCGCCTGTATCAGATGACCAAGGGTCGCGACACCTACATCACCACCGAAGTCGGCCAGCACCAGATGTGGGCGGCCCAGTTCTATCGCTTCGAGAAGCCCCTGCATCTGCTGACCTCGGGCGGGCTCGGCACCATGGGCTACGGCCTGCCGGCGGCGGTCGGCGCCCAGATCGCCCACCCCGACGCGCTGGTCATCGACATCGCCGGCGAGGCCTCGATCCTGATGAACATCCAGGAAATGAGCACCGTGGCGCAGCACCG
>JAZFQY010000038.1:0-2771 GCA_036445355.1 Alphaproteobacteria bacterium | reverse complement strand
AACGCCTATCTCGGCATGGCGCTGCGCGCCGAGGTCATCGCGGCCGAGGAGGAGGCGGTGCGCGCCTTCGGCACCGGACCCGGCGCGGTGCGGTTCATCAGCGGCACCCGGCGCGGTGCGGTTCATCAGCGGCACCTGGGCGCCCCACGTCGCGCTCGAGCGCCGGCTGGCGGCGTTCCACGGACGCGAGGCGGTCATGTGCTTCAGCTCCGCCTACGCCTCGGTGATGGGGGTCTTGCCGCCCCTGATCACGCCGGAGACCGCCGTTCTCAGCGACGCGCTCAACCACAACAGCATCATCAACGCCGTGCGGCTTTCGCGCCCCGGGCAGCGGCGCATCTACGGACACCTGGCGCTGGACGAGCTTGAGCGGCACCTGAGGGAGGTGAGCCATACCTGCCGGCGCGCCATCATCGTCACCGACGGCATCTTCAGCATGCGCGGCGACCACGCGCCGCTCGGCGAGATCATGGCACTCGCCCGCCGCTACGACGACGCCTTTGCCGAAAATGTCCTCGTGGTCGTCGACGATTCACACGGCGTCGGCGCCTTCGGCGCCACCGGGCGCGGCACCGAGGAGTACACCGGTGCCGGCCAGGTCGATCTCATGGTCGCGACCCTGGGCAAGGCCTTGGGCGTCAATGGCGGTTACGTGGCGGGGCGGCGCACCTTCATCGACTATCTTCGCGAGACCTCGCCGTTCTACATCTATTCGAACCCCATCACGCCCGGCGAGGCGGCGGCGGCGACCAAGGCGTTGGAGATCCTGGACAGCGATACGGGCCGCGCGCTGCTCGACCATCTGCGCGCCATGACCGCGCGCTTCGAGGCCGGCCTGATGGCGCTCGGCTTCGAGACCATAGCGGGCGAGCACCCGGTGGTGCCGCTGATGGTCCGCGACACGGCGCAAACCTCCGCCCTGGTGGCGCATCTCAGGGATCACGGCATCCTCGCCACCGGCCTCAATTTCCCGGTGGTGCCCCAGGGCGACGAAGAGATCCGCTTCCAGGTCTCGGCCGACCACACCCGGGCCGATATCGACGAGGCGCTCGCTGTCCTCGCCGGCTTCCCCGGCGGCGCTTCGGGCCAGGCTTGAACACCGCCCGCCGGCCGGTCCCGGGCGTCCCGACCTGCGTCCGGGTTGCAGTGCCGGGACGGGCACCTAAGCTCAAAAATATGGGCGAGCCGTCAGGGACACGGGCGCAGCTGCCGCCATCGTCGCGCAGATGTACACCATAGCCGTCGACATCGGCGGAACCTTCACCGACGTCGTCGCCATCGACGGCGCGTCTGGCCATTCCGCCATCGGCAAGGTCCTGACGACGCCCGATGATCTGCTCGACGGCGCGCCGTGGCCGTTCCTGCGCATCGACCGCACGCCGGGTTGAGCGGCGGCAATTTGATTGGTGCGGCCGGGCGTCAGGCCGGGCATCAGAACGTCACCACGCTGCGGATCGACTTGCCCTCGTGCATGAGATCGAAGGCGCTGTTGATCTCCTCCAGGGGCATGGTGTGGGTAATGAGGTCGTCTATGTTGATCTTGCCGTCCATGTACCAGTCGACGATCTTGGGCACGTCGGTGCGCCCCTTGGCGCCGCCGAAGGCGGTGCCGCGCCACACCCGGCCGGTGACGAGCTGAAACGGCCGCGTGCGGATCTCCTGGCCGGCGCCGGCAACGCCGATGATGGTACTCTCGCCCCAGCCCTTGTGGCAGCACTCCAGCGCCTGACGCATGGTCTCCACATTGCCGATGCACTCGAAGCTGTGGTCGGCGCCGCCCTTAGTCAACTCCACAAGATGGGCCACCAGATCGCCCGCCGCCTCCTTCGGGTCGACGAAGTGGGTCATGCCGAACTTGCGTCCCAGCGCCGCCTTCGCCGGATTGACGTCGACGCCGACGATCATATCGGCGCCCACCAGGCGCGCGCCCTGAACGACGTTGAGGCCGATGCCGCCCAAACCGAAGACGACCACGTTGTCGCCGGGCTGCACCTTGGCGGTGTTGATGACCGCGCCGATGCCGGTGGTCACGCCGCAGCCGATGTAGCAGATCTTGTCGAAGGGCGCGTCGGTGCGCACCTTGGCCAGGGCGATCTCCGGCAGCACGGTGAAGTTGGCGAAGGTCGAGGTGCCCATGTAGTGGTGGATCATGGTGCCGTCCTGGGAGAAGCGGCTGGTGCCGTCGGGCATGACGCCTCTTCCCTGGGTCTCGCGGATCGCCTGGCACAGATTGGTCCTGCCCGAGACGCAATATTCACACTGCCGGCACTCGGGGGTGTAGAGCGGGATCACATGGTCGCCGGGCGCCACGCTGGCGACGTCGGGGCCGACCTCCACCACCACGCCGGCGCCCTCGTGGCCCATGATCGCCGGGAACAGCCCCTCCGGGTCCTCGCCGGAGAGGGTGAAGGCGTCGGTGTGGCAGATCCCGGTGGCCTTGATCTCCACCAGCACCTCCCCCGCCTTCGGGCCCTCGAGCTGCACGGTCTCGATGCTCAGTGGCTTGCCCGCCTCGTGGGCGACGGCGGCGCGCACGTCCATCTGATCTCCGCCTGTCTTCTGCCGTTCGGCTCGGCCATCGGCGCTCGCGTCTCGCGAGACCGATGCGAAGCATATCGCCCCCGCGCCAGAGGCGATAGGCGCCGGGATCGATGCACGACGGCTCTGCCCGCCGCGCAGAGCCGGCGGACAGAGCCGACGCGCCTTGGCGCCGTTATTCCGCCGCCAACTGCGGCAGCGCCGCCAGCGCCTGATCCAGCTCGGTCTGGCTG
>JAZFQY010000037.1:0-3522 GCA_036445355.1 Alphaproteobacteria bacterium | reverse complement strand
AAGTATTCGCCCATCTTAAGCAAGAGCCATTTGTTTATTTCTTGTGCAACCTTCCCGCCTCTACTGCCGCCACGTAGCACCAAATTCAATTGGCGCATGCGAGCATGCAAGTGCGAAAGGGCTAGCGGCGTGTTGAGATCGTCGCACAAAGCTTCCTCGAAGTGCTGCAAACTAACATTCGCGTTTTTGGGTTCGACCGCACGAACGTGAGTTGCTCGCCTTAACGCCCCATAGAGGCCCTCTAATTCCCGCGTCGCCTCCACGATCCCGTCCTTGGTGAAATTCAGCGGCTGCCGATAGTGGGTCTTGAGCAACAGCAGGCGAATGGCCTCGCCGGGAAACTCCTGCAGCAAATCCTTCACCGTGTAGAAGTTGCCGAGGGATTTGGCCATCTTCTCGCCCTCTGACATGAGATAGCCATTGTGCACCCAGTAGCGGGCGAAAACATGCCCCGGGTCGGCGCAGGTGCTTTGCGCGATCTCGTTCTCGTGGTGGGGGAAGATCAGGTCTTGGCCGCCGCCATGAATGTCGAACGGCACGCCCAGGTGCCTCTTGCTCATGGCCGAGCATTCCAGGTGCCAGCCGGGCCGCCCCCGGCCCCAGGGGCTGTCCCAACCCGGCTGGTCGGCGGTGCTCGGCTTCCACAGCACGAAGTCGGCCGGGTCGCGCTTGTAGGGCGCCACCTCGACGCGGGCGCCGGCGACCAATTCGTCGCGGTTGTGGCGCGACAGGCGGCCATAGTCCTTCATGGACGTCGTGTCGAACAGGACGTGGCTGTCGGCCACATAGGCGTGCGTCTTCGCGATGAGGCACTCGATCAGGTCGATCATCTCGGGGATGTGCCGGGTCGCCCTGGGCTCCTCGTCGGGGTCGAGGGCGCCGAGGGCCTCCATGTCCTCGTGAAACGCCTTCTCGGTGCGCGCCGTCAAGTGATCGATGGACTCGCCGGTCTCCTTCGAGGCGGCGATGATCTTGTCGTCTACGTCGGTGATGTTGCGCACGTACTTGACGTGATCCATTCCATAGTGGCGGCGCAGGAGCCGGTAGAGCACATCGAAGACGACCACCGGCCGCGCGTTGCCGATATGGGCAAGGTCATAGACCGTGGGCCCGCAGACATACATGCGAACATTCTTGGGGTCGATGGGCTCGAAGGCCTGCTTCTCTCGCCCCAGGGTGTTGTACAGCGCCAGTGCCATGAACCGGTCCCGATACTCTCGGCTCGGTAAATTCCGTCCAAGGTATGGGCTGGGCGCGCGCGGTTCAAGCCGCGCGCCGGGCCATCAGGCCTCGCCCGTGAAGGCGTTGGTGATTGGGTAGCGGCGGTCGCGGCCGAAGGCGCGGCGGGTGATCTTGACCCCCGGCGGCGCCTGCCGGCGCTTGTACTCGGCCCGCTCCAGCATGCGCCAGACGCGCTCCACCGTGGCGCGGTCATGCCCCTGCGCCGCCACCTCGGCGACGCCCAGATCCTCCTCGACCAGGCCTTGCAGGATGCGGTCGAGATCGGCATAGGGCGGCAGGGTGTCCTCGTCCCTCTGGTCCGGGCGCAGCTCCGCCGAGGGAGGCTTGGTGATGACCCGCTCCGGGATGACCGCGCCCGACGGGCCGAGGGCGCCCTCTGGCCGGTGGGCGTTGCGCCAGTGGCAGAGGGCGAAGACGTCGGTCTTGTAGATGTCCTTGAGCACGGAGTAGCCGCCGCACATGTCGCCATAGAGGGTGGCGTAGCCCACGGACATCTCCGACTTGTTGCCGGTGGTGAGCAGCATCGTCCCACTGGCGTTGCTGATCGCCATCAGGGTGACGGCGCGGGCGCGGGCCTGGATGTTCTCCTTGGTTACGCCCGCGACCGGCTCATTGAACGCCTGGCGCAGCATGTCGTCATGGGCCTCCATCGCCGGCAGGATCGAAACCGTGTCCAGACGCGTGCCCAGCTTCCGCGCCACCGCCGCTGCGTCCTTCAGACTCGCCTCGCTGGTGAATGGAGAGGGCAGCATCACGCACTGCACCCGATCCGCGCCCAGGGCGTCGACGCCGACCGCCGCAGTGAGTGCCGAGTCGACGCCGCCGGAGAGCCCCAAGACGACGCCGGGAAAGCCGTTCTTGTTCACATAGTCGCGCAGGCCAACCAGCATCGCCTGATAGATCGCATGCGGCGACTCCAGAGGCGGCGCCACTGCGCCCGCCTCGCATTGCCAGCCCTCCCCCCTGCGGCGCCAACGGGTCAACGTCACGGCCTCGCGGAAGGAGGGCGCCTGGGCGGCCAGTGTCCGGTCGGCGTTGAGCACGAAGGAGGCGCCGTCGAACACCAGCTCGTCCTGGCCGCCCACCTGATTGGTGTAGACGAGGGGCAGGCCGGTCTCGGTCACCCGCGCGACGGCGAGGTTCACGCGCAGGTCCAGCTTGTCGCGCTCGAACGGACTGGCGTTGATGAAGACGAGGAACTCGGCGCCGGATTCCGCCAGGGTCTCGCTCACCGCCGGCGTCCACATGTCCTCGCAGACGCCGACGCCCAATCGCACACCGCGGAAGCCCATCGGACCCGGCGGCAGGCCGGCGGCGAACACCCGCTTCTCGTCGAAGACGCCGTAGTTGGGCAACTCGACCTTATGCCGCACGGAGGCGACCGCGCCGCCGTCGAGCAGCAGGGCGGAGTTGTGGCACGCGCCCTCCTCGCGCCAGGGCGCACCCACCAGCAGGCCCGGCCCGCCGTCGCCCGTGGCCTCGGCGAGCCGCCTCACGCCGTCGGCGATGGCGTCGAGGAAGGCGCCCTTGAGGACCAGATCCTCGGGCGGATAGCCGGAGACGATCTGCTCGGTGCACAGCACCAACTCCGCGCCTTGCGCCGCCGCGTCGGCGCGCGCGGTCAGGACCTTGTCGAGGTTGCCGTCGATGTCGCCGACGGTGGGGTTGAGCTGCGCCAGGGCAATACTCAGACGGTCGGTCATGTGACCCGTCCTCGCTGGGCAGGAATCATGGCTGGCTGGGGCTCAAGCGTCGGAGCGCCGGACGGGCGCAACTTGGCGCCGGCGGTCAGGGCTGTCAACGCCAGGCCGTGCCGAATTTCGCTGGCCAGGCGTCCGTTGAGCGGCTATGGCCTCGCAAACATGATTCTGCGCCGGAACCTCCCTGCCTGATCGAGATCGCGCACGGCTCTAAGCGCGTGCTGGACGTCGGCGGCTGGCACAACCCTGTCAATCCCGCGACCCAATGCTCGATGTCAAAGAGCACGCCACGCGCCGCATCTGCGACTCCCTGACGCCAGGCGAAGCAGAGCGGTTCACCGGGGACACCTGGGTCGTCATGGATGTTTGCAAGGGGGGCTGGCCCTATGTCGACAACTGGTTCGACTTCGCCATCTTCAGCCACCTGCTGGAGGACGTGCGCGACCCGTTGACCGTGTGCCGCGAGCTCAGTCGCGTCGCCAAGCGCGGCTACATCGAGGTGCCGTCGCGGGCGCGCGAGATCTACTCGAAGGCCTGGCTGTTTCATCTACGCGCAGGCCTGGGCCGGATGCCGGAGGTG
>JAZFQY010000036.1:0-8634 GCA_036445355.1 Alphaproteobacteria bacterium | reverse complement strand
CACCCGGCGCCGGCGTGTCAAGGGCGCATGGGGCTCGGTGCGCTCGGCCGCAATGCCATCATAAACAGCCGGCGAGAGCCGCGCCGACCTCGGCCGTCGTCGCCGTGCCGCCCAGATCCGGCGTGCGCGGGCCGCCCTCGGCGAGCAGTGCTTCGATCGCGTCTTCGATGGCGCGTGCCGCCGTTGCCTCGCCGAGATGGTCGAGCAGCATCGCCGCCGACCAGATCTGGCCGATGGGGTTGGCGATGCCCTTGCCGGCGATGTCCGGCGCCGAGCCGTGCACGGGCTCGAACATGGAGGGATGTCGTTTCTCTGGATTCAAGTTCGCGGAAGGGGCGATGCCGATGGAGCCGGCTATGGCCGGACCCAGGTCCGACAGAATGTCGCCGAATAGGTTGGAGCCCACCACCACGTCGAACCAGTCCGGATGCTGCACGAAATGCGCGGTCAGGATGTCGATGTGGTATTGGTCCGTGCGCACCTCGGTGAAATCGCTTGCCATCGCGGCGAAGCGCTCGTCCCAATACGGCATGGTGTGGATGATGCCGTTGGACTTGGTGGCGGAGGTCAGGTGCTTCGGCGGTCGCGTCCGCGCCAGCTCGAAGGCATAGCGCAGCACGCGGTCGACGCCCTTGCGCGTGAACACACTTTCCTGCACCGCCATCTCGTCCTCGGTGCCTTCGTACAGGCGGCCGCCGATCTCGGAATACTCACCTTCGTTGTTCTCGCGCACGACGACGAAGTCGATGTCCTCCGGGCCGCGGCCGGCCAGCGGCGAGGCGATGCCCGGCAGCAGGCGTACGGGCCTGAGATTGATGTATTGCTCGAAGCGCCGGCGGATGGGGATCAGCAGCCCCCACAAGGAGACGTGGTCGGGCACGCCGGGCCAGCCGACGGCGCCGAGAAATATGGCGTCGTGCTCGGCCAGTTGGTCGAGCCCGTCGGCGGGCATCATGCGGCCGGTCTCGGCGTAATACCGGCAGCCCCAGGGAAACTCCTGCCATAGGAACGCGAAATCGAAGCGCCGCCCGGCGGCCTCGAGCACGCGCATGCCCTCGGGCACCACCTCGGCGCCGATGCCGTCCCCCGGGATCGCCGCGATGCGGTAGGTCGGCATGGGCGCCGATCAGGCGCTGCGGTAGAGCTTGGTCATCACGAACTCGCGGTGACCCAGCGCCTCTGCCGCCGTGAGCCGCCCGTTGCAGGTGCGGAGCGTCATGTCGGTCAACTTGTCGCCGGCCTCGTCGAGGGTCATCTCCCGCCGCAGGATGGCGGAGACGTCGAGATCCACATGCTCTTCCATCTCACGCGCCGTGCGCGGGTTTGCGGTGAGCTTTATTACCGGCTCGATCGGGTTGCCGATGACGTTGCCCTGGCCGGTGGGGAACAGGTGGACGACGAAGCCCGCCGCCGCCTGCAGGGTGACGCACTCCGCCGCCGCGGACGACGTGTCCATGAAGTAGAGGCCGGGGCCGCCGGCCGGCGCCTCCGCCGGTCCCAGGACGTCGATGTAGCGGGTCGTCTTGCCGATCTTCTCGAGATTGCCGAACGCCTTTTCCTCGATGGTGGTGAGGCCGCCTTCGATGTTGCCCTTGGTCGGCTGGCTTTCCGACAGGTCGCTGGTCTTGTGCGGCTCGATCACCTCGTCCATGTAGGCCTGCCAGGTGGCGAGGAACTTCTCGCCCACCTCCGGCGTCGCCGCGCGCGCCTTGCACACCTGTTCCGCACCCGTGATCTCCGAGGTCTCGCCGAAGCACGAGGTGATGCCCAGCGGGTCGAGCTTGTCGATGACATTGCCGACGGTCGGGTTGGAGGCGAGGCCCGATGTGGTGTCGGACTCGCCGCACTTCACCGATACCCAGAGGTCTGCAACATCGCATTCCTCGCGCACCTGTTCGGACGCCCACTGCACAAAGTTCTTGGTCGCGCGGCTGGCGTCGGCGACGGTCTTGATCTCGCCGTTGCGCGCGATGGCGAAGCCTTCCACCGGCTTGCCGGTCGCGGCGATGCCATCGACCACGCGGCCGGTCCAGCCGGGCTCGATGCCGATGACGATCGCCGCCGCGACGTTGGGGTTGGCGCCGGTGCCGATGAGAGTGCGGAAGTGCAGGTCCAGATCCTCGCCGAACTGCAGCCGTCCGTAATGGTGCGGGAGCGCCAGGGCGCCCTTGATGTTGTGGGCAATTTTCTCGCTGGCGGCGTTGGAAAGGTCGTCCAGCGGCAGAACGACGACGTGGTTGCGCACGCCCACGCGGCCGTTCTCGCGCCGATAGCCGCGGAAGCTGTACTGGCTCATCCCTACCACCGCTTGGTCTTGAGGTTGTGGGTGTGGACGTGATGGCCGGCGCCGATGGCGCCGCCGGCCCGGCCGATGTCGTGGCCGTATTTGAGCACCGTGTCGCCGGCGGCGATGTCGGCCAGCGCGATCTTGTGGCCGAGGGGAATGGTGTCCCTGGCCTCGACGCTCACGGTGACGTCGGTGGCTATCAGCCAGCCCTCGAGGCTCTGCCCGGCCTCGACGCCCTCGACCACGACGACGCCCACCGTGTCGTCGGCATCGTGCACCAGAAAATGCGGCGCGGCCATCGCTCCTCGCCCGCTCGGTCGCTTGTTGACGGGCGACTATAGCCGGCGGCACCCGGCTGGCAAGGCGGCGGGCTCAGGCCGTTGCGGCACCGTAATAGAGCATGACCGTGTGCTTGGCCTCGGCGAAGAACAGCCAGCGCTCGATCAGCACCACCGCCATGGCCAGCACCACGAACGCCGGTGCCGCGCCCGCCGTCGGTGCCCGACCTCCAAGGGGCGCGGTTGGGTGTGGCCTCATCGCCTCCTTCGCTGGATCGATCGCCGCGTTCGGCGCCACCGGCCGGTCGGCGTCGATCCTGTCCTCGCTTGGGGTCTTAGACGGTTTGCGCTGCCGCGTCGACCGGCTAGCATCCGGCTGGCGTCGCGACTTGGGCGTGCTCCAGTCCCGCAGCGCACGCGCATCGAGACGGCGGTTACGTCAGGGCGTCGATATCGTCGATGGTGAGATTGCCGGGTACAATGGTCACCGGCACGCGCAGCTTGCCGAAGTTCCTTTTCGACAGGAAGCTGATGATTGGGCCGGGGTCGCCGCCCGCCGCCGCCGCCAGCACCAGGATCGAGATCGACGGCTCCTCGCCGATGAGGTCGAGGACCGCCTGCGAGCGCTCCCCCTCGCGCACATAGAGGACGGGCCATTCGCCGGTCTCGTCCTGGATCTCCGCCGCGAGTTTTTGCAGCAATTGCTCGGCCTGCTCGCGCGCCTCCTCGCGCATCAGGTTGCCGACCGCCATCCAGTGCTGGAAGTCAGCCGGCTCGACGACGCGCAGCAGGGCAACGCGGCCACCGGTGCTGCGCGCCCGACGGCAGGCGAAGCGCACGGCGACGGCCATTTCCGGGCTATCGTCGGCGACGACGAGAAAGATCCGGTGGTCGCTCGGCGCGTGGGAGTTGTCGGAGATGTCGTCGCTCATGCGCGATCAGTACTTTCGAAACACGAAACCGGCGAACCATCCTGCCATCAGGGCGATGACGATGGCAATCAGACCGTAGAGCGCCGATCGCTGGTGGGCAAACCTGTAGACGTCGGCCTCGAAGCCGATCTTGCCGATTCGCAGGCGTCGCTTGAACTCGGCGACGACCTGCCGGTCGCGCACGAGCAGGACCGTGACCTCGAAATCGCCGACGGGAACGTTGGCTGGCAGCAGGAGTTTGGTGCGAAACAGCCTGTTGCCGAGAAACGTGACCTTGCCCGGTGTGGTGTAATACAGGTCCTGGCGCTGTTTCGCCCGCACCAGGGCGGCGCGATAATCCGCCTGCTCTGCCGCCCCGACCCTGCCGCCGCCCTGAAGGCGCAGGAACTCGTGACCGATCTGCAGTCGCTGCCGGTCCTCCTCGCTCAGCAGCTCGTCCACCGGCCCGCTGGCGGCAAGGTGGTAGTAGCTGGGAACGCCTTGGAACCTGACCCCGCGGCGGTTGACCCAGACGCCGGCGATGCGGGTCTTGCGGCGTACGACTTCGTCGACAAAGGGGCCGCGGACGACAACCACCACCTCGCCCTCACCCTCGGTGGCGCCGAACAGCAGCACATCGCTGCCGGCAAAGTCGGTGGTGATGGCGATCAGGTCTTGGCTCAAGTCGGCGACTAGGGGTTCGGCGCGCGCCGACGCCGGCAGCAGAGCCAGTGCGGCGCAGATCAAGATGCGGCTCGCAGCCGTCATTCGCGGCCTCCGCTGCCGAGGCTATAGATGTCCGCCGGCGTCGCCACCAGGTCGAACAAGAGCTTCGCGCACACCGCCAGCACCGCCAGCGCCAGCAGCACGCGCAACTGTTCGCCGCGCAGGCGGGTGCCGGCCTTGGTGCCGAGCTGGGCGCCGACCACCGCGCCGGCGAGTAGCAGCAGCGCCAACACGACGTCGACGGTCTGATTGTTGATCGCCTGCAAGAGTGTGACGTTTGCGGTGACGAAGATGATTTGGAACAGGGAGGTGCCGACGACGACGCTCGTCGGCATTCCCAGGAGATAGATCATCGCCGGCACCATGATGATGCCGCCGCCCACGCCCATGATCGCGGCCAGGATGCCGACGAAGAATCCGACTCCTATCGGCAACAGGGCGCTGATGTAAAGACGTGAACGGCGGAAGCGCATCTTCAGGGGCAGGCCGTGCAGCCAGGTGTGCTGGTGTAGCTTGCGCCCCGCACCGCCGCGGCGCGAGGCGCGCAATAGTGCGCGGCTGCTTTCGACGAACATGAGGGCGCCGATGACACCAAGGAAAACGACATAGCTCAGCGAGATGACGAGATCGATCTGACCGACACCGCGCAGGATGGTGAACAGCCAGACGCCGAAGCTGGAGCCGAAGAAGCCACCGGCGGTGAGAACCAGCCCCATCTTGAAGTCGACATTGTGCCGGCGCATGTGGGCGAGCACGCCGGAGACCGATGAGGCGACGATCTGGTTGGCCTCGGTGGCGACGGCGACGGCCGGCGACACACCGATGAAAATCAACAGCGGCGTCATCAGGAAGCCGCCGCCGACTCCGAACAGCCCAGAAAGAAATCCGACCCCGACGCCCAGGCCGAGGATCAGGAATACGTCCACCGGCATCTCGGCAATAGGCAGGTAGATGTTCATCCGCGCGGCGGTTCTAAGCCGGCTCCAGGGCGCCCGGCCATGGGCTGGGATCTTCTGGTGTGGCACGTGTCATCGCGTGGTCGGGCGGCGGCCGCTGGCGGTGCAATGGATCTGCATGGCGATGCAAGCCAGAGGCGGCGAAATCAGACGATGGGATCGACTCTGGACCGGCTTCGGCGCGGCCCATCGCCGGGCGGCTCCTACTTAGCAAACGTGGCCGGGCCCGTCATAGCCTGGATCGGCACCGTCCTGGTTGGATCCGCCGCAATAGAGTCCGTAGATCGTGCTCATCACCGCGTCGACTTCGAGGCTGGCCAGCGAGTAATAGATCGTCTGCGCCTCGCGGCGGGTGACGACAAGCTTGTCGTGGCGCAGCCGCGCCAGATGCTGGGACAGGGCCGACTGGCTCAGCCCGACCAGGCGCTCCAATTCGCCGACCGATCGCTCTCCCTGGCTCAGGTAGCCCAGCACCATGAGGCGCCGCTCGTTGCTCATCGCCTTGAGCAGCCGACTCGCCCGCCGGGCGTTGCTGCGCATTTCCTTGAGGTCCATGTCCATCGGGCGGATCTGTCCGAGTCGTGTATTAGCATCTATTAGTATATGCAAATATATAAAAGATATACAATTTTGCAAGCCCTCCGGCCCCGGCTCCTCGTTTCGCGATCGCTTTCTTGCGATGCCGGGGCACCGGAGATTGGCGACATGCCATGCGGTGTCCCGATTCATGACCCGTCACACGTCCTTGTCTAGAAGAGCGGCCGCCTCGCATCGTGGCGGCGGGCGGCGGTTGCAAGGGAGGACCCTGACATGCCAAAGATTTCCTATGATCTCACGATCGATGCGCCGAGCGAGAAGGTCTACAAGGCACTTTCCACCCAGGGCGGCTTGCGCGGCTGGTGGGAGAAGAATTGTGTCGCCGAGGAACGCGAGGGTGGCCGTGCCAAATTCACCTTCGAGGGCGGAAAGCTGTCGATGACCATGGGTATCGACAAGCTGAGCCCCGGCAAGGAGGTGCGCTGGACCTGCGTCGATCAACTCAACAATCCCGAGTGGCAGGGCACCAAGGTCGGCTTCAGTCTTTCGGGTGATGGCAAGAAAACGCGCGTGGCGTTCGTTCACGACGGATTCACGGAAGAGACCAAAAACTTCGAAATGACCGTCGGTGGCTGGAAACATTTCATGGACAGCCTAAAGTCCTACGTCGAGTCCGGCTCGGGCATGCCGTTCTGACGCCTGGCCGGGGACCGGCGAAGGAGGCGAATCGTGGCCGAATATCTGCTGCTGTTCCGTGACGAGGGCTCCGAGTTTCCGGCGCTCGGTGAGGCCGAGCTCGAGGCTCTGATGGGACGCTTCATCGCCTGGGCCGAAAATGTCTCGGCGGCAGGCCAGCTCAAGGGCGTGGAGCGTCTCGAGGGCGCAGGCGCGACCGTGCGACATCGCGACGGCGCCTTCGTCCTCGACGGCCCATTTGCCGAGGCCAAGGAGACGATTACCGGATATTTCCGCGTCGTCGCCCAGAGCATGGACGAGGCGGCGAAGATTGCCCAAGGCTGCCCGATGCTATTGATGGGCGGAAGCGTGGAAATTCGCCAGACCGCGCCTTTTCCCGGGCCGACAAGCTAGAGCCGCTCCAGACGGCGGGCGAGAAAGCGCCGCTCGGCGGCGGTGCGGGCCAGCGTCTCGGCGCGGCGATAATAGTCCCTGGCGCGTCGGCGATTTCCGGATCGTTCATAAAAGTCGCCGAACGCCGCCGGCAGCAAATGATAGGCGTCGAGCCTGGGGTGGTCGCCGATCGCCTTCAGCTCGGCGATGCCGCGCTCGGGCCCGTCGCGCATGCCGATGGCGATGGCGCGGTTCAGGGCAACAACCGGCGACGGATTCAAGGCCGCGAGCCGGTCGTAATAGGAGACGATCTGCGTCCAGTCGGTGTCGTCGTAGCTTCCGGCTCGAGCGTGGCAGGCAGCGATACCGGCCTCCAGGTGATAGGCGCTCAGCTCGCCGCCGGTGGCCGAGCGGGCCAGGCACAGCAGTCCCAGTTCGATGTCCCGGCGCGACCACAGGCGGCGATCCTGCTCCGCCAGGGTCAGCAGGTTGCCGTCGGCGTCGAGCCGGGCGTCGAGCCGCGCGGCGTGCAAATGCATCAGCGCCAGCAGGGCTTGGGTCGCCGGCGTGTCGCCGACTGGATGCGCGGCCAGGAGCGTGGTCAGCTGGATCGCCTCGCGGCACAGCTCGCGGCGCACCGGGCGCTTGCCCTTGTGCGCGCTGTGGCCCTCGCTGAACAGGAGATAGAGAACGGTCTGCACCGCCTCCAGCCGCGGCGACAGCTCGGCCGCCGGCGGCAGGTCGAAGTCGACCCCCGCCTGGCGCAGTTTTGCCTTCGCCCGGGTGAGGCGTTTGGCCACCGTGTCCGCGGCCGTCAGCAGCAGGCGCGCGATCTCCTCCACCGCCATGCCGCAAAGGGTCTGCAACGTCAGCACCACCTGCGACGGCCGCGCCAGCGCCGGGTGGCAACACACGAACATCATCCGCAACTGGTCGTCGGCGAGCTCGTGGCCGAAGGTCGCCTCCGGCGCCGCGGCGGCGGACCCCACGGTGGCGGTGAACCAGCGTGCCACCTCGCCCTCCTTGACCGCCAGCCGGCGATCGCGCCGGATACGGTCGAGGGCAAGGTTGCGCGAGACCTTGATCAGCCAGGCCACCGGCTCGTCGGGCACGCCGTGGCTCGGCCACAAGGCCAGGGCGCGCAGGAACGCCTCCTGGCGCACGGCTTCGACGACGTCGAGGCGGCCGGGGCCGAACAGGCGCGTCAGGGCCGCGGTGACGGCGCCGGACCGGGTGCGGAACAGCGCCTCGACGCGGGTGTGAACCTCTTCGCCTGGGGGCATGGCGCGATTGTCGGGCGAAGCCTGGCCGCGGTCAATTCCGCGCCCGAGGGGCCCGGCGCGCTGGCGCGCCGCCGCCCAGGGTCCTAAATTGGGTCCACCCGAGCCCGAAACCTGTAGACGCGGAGATAGCCAGTGGGCGACGTGCCGGTCCTCGACACCAAGGGCCTGAAATGCCCCCTGCCGGTCTTAAAGGCCAAGAAGGCCTTCAAGACACTGCCCGCCGGCGCGGCGATGCGGATCCTGGCCACCGATCCGGGCTCGGTGAAGGATTTCCAGCACTTCTGCGCCGCGACCGGCTACACGCTTCGCCAATGGTGCGAGGCGGAGGGCGTGTTCACATTCGTGATCGAAAAGGCGGGGTGATGCGCCCCGCCGGGCCCTGCGGTCAGGTCCGCGGCCCGCGATAGGCGCTGTGGCAGGCGCCGCAGGCGTTCTTGCCCAGGGCGCCGAACTGCGCCGCGCGCGGGAGCCGATCGGTTCAGTGGGAAAATGCCGCCGCGGCGACCCGGCGGCCGGGCTTGCTGGCGCGCCTCAGGCGGCGGCCGGCCGGGTGGTGGCGCCTTCGGCTGCCTTCTCGTATACAGCCCT
>JAZFQY010000035.1:0-3121 GCA_036445355.1 Alphaproteobacteria bacterium | reverse complement strand
CCGAGGTTGCGCGCGGCGACTCGCCCCGGCGGGGCTGGCGGTTTATAGCCGCGCGCAACCGAAGTCCACAAGCCGCGCCCGCCTCGCCAGGGCGCGCGGCCGCGCCTATAGTTCGGGCGCCAAGGAGTGCAGAGCCCGCAATGCGTGATCCGAGATCCATTCTTATCACCGGCGCCTCCAGCGGCATCGGCGCCGCCCTGGCCAAAACCTACGCCCGCGCCGGTCGCACGCTCCTACTCACCGGCCGCCACGACCAGCGCTTGGCCGGCGTCGCCGACGACTGCCGGCGGCGCGGTGCGGAGGTGCGCGAGCAGACCCTCGACGTCACCGATGCCGAGGCGCTCGCCGCCTGGATGGAAGCCGAGCACGCGGCGGCGCCGCTGGAGCTGGTGATCGCCAACGCCGGCATCTCCGCCGGCACCGGCGGCGCCGGCGAATCGGCGCAGCAGGCGCGCGGCACCTTCGCGGTCAACCTCGACGGGGTAGTCAATACGGTGCAGCCGGCCCTGACATTGCTGCAGGCGAAGCCACGCCCGGCCGATGGCCGCCCCCGTGGCCAGATTGCGATTATGGCCAGCCTCGCCTCTTTCCGTGGTTTCGCCGGGGCGCCGGCCTATTGCGGCTCCAAGGCGGCGGTACGGGTCTATGGCGAGGGTCTGCGCGCCTACCACGCACGCGACGGCATCGAGGTCTCGGTGATCTGCCCCGGCTTCGTTGGCACGCCCATGACGGACGTCAACAAGTTCCCGATGCCGTTCGTGATGGAGGTGGATCGCGCGGCGCGGATCGTCGCGCGCGGCCTGGAACGCAACCGCGGCCGCATCGCCTTTCCATGGCCGATGTACGCGCTAGCCTGGATTATCGCGGCCCTGCCGCCCGGCCTCACCGACCGCCTGGTGGCCGCCCTGCCGAGAAAGGACGCGACAGCTTAGAGGAACAATCGAGAAAATATTTGTAACATACTGAAATATATCAGATTATTTTAGTTATGGCGACCGAGGACATGGACGCGACGAGGCGGCGTCTCAGCGCCGGTTCAGCCGCCGCCACTTGGCGACGTTCCGCTGGTGCTCCTTCAGGTTCTTGGCGAATGCGTGGCCGCCATCGCCGTCGGCGACGAAGTACAGCTCCTCGCTGTCGGCGGGATGCAGCACCGCCTCCAGGCTGGCGCGACCGGGATTGGCGATGGGCCCCGGCGGCAGGCCGTCGACCACATAGGTATTGTAGGGATGCTGGACTTGCAGATCGTCGAGGGTCAGGGGACGGCCGAGGGGCCCCCCGGCCTGAGCGAGGGCGAAGGCCACCGTCGGGTCGGACTGCAGCCTCATGCCGCGGCGCAGGCGATTCAAGAACACGGCGGCTATCCGCGGGCGCTCCTCCGCGAGGGAGGTCTCCTTCTCGACAATGGAGGCGAGCGCCAGCGCCTCTTCCGGGGTCATGAACGGCAGGCCATCCGCGCGCGACAGCCAGAGCTCGGCCAGCGCCTCCTCCATCGCCCGGCGCATGCGCGCCACCATCTCGTTGGCGCCCTCGCCCCAGGCATAGTGGTAGGTCTCGGGCAGCAGCAGCCCCTCGCCGGGCGGGCGCGGCGGCTCTCCCTGCAGCCCGACGGCGGCACCCACTAGGTCGAGCACCTGGGCCGTAGTCAGGCCCTCCGGCACGGTCAGGCTGCGCATCACCGTACGGCCCGTCTGCAGCAGGCGCATGGCCTCGATGGCGCTGATCCCGGGGGCGAAGGCGAACTCGCCCGCACGCAGGGGTCGCTGGCGCGCCAGCAGCCGGGCGCCGATCTCGAACGATGCCGGATCCGCGATCACGCCGCTCTCGGCCAGGACGCCAGCGATGCGCGCCACACTGGCGCCATGCGGCACGACGACCACGATCTCGGCGGTGAGGGGTCCCGGCTCGGTCAGCTGGCGATATACGTACAGGCCGGCGCCGGCGGTGATCGTAAGGGCAGCCAGCACCAACACGGCCACACCCACGCCCAGCATCCGCCCGATACGGCGCCCCTGGCGCGGCGCGGCGCGGCCGCCGGGCGCGGCGCGGGCCTGGTCGTGCTCGTCCTGCCCCATGGGGCGTAATTGCTACGGAGCCGGCGCGAAAATCAAGCAGGCGTTGGTGCCGCCGAAGCCGAAGGAATTGGACATTGCGTGGCGCACCTTGCGTTGCTTCGCCGCGAGGGGGACCAGATCGATGTCGCAGCCCTCAGATGGATCGACCAGGTTGAGGGTCGGCGGCACGACGCCATCGCGGATCGCCATGATCGAATAGATCGCCTCGACGCTGCCGGCGGCGCCGAGCAGATGGCCGATGGCCGACTTGGTCGACGACATGGACAGGGAATAGGCGTGGTCGCCGAAGACCCGCTTGACCGCGGCCAACTCGATCACGTCGCCGAGCGGCGTCGAGGTGCCGTGGGCATTGATGTAGTCGATCTCGGAGGGGTCGAGTTTGGCCCGCGCCAGAGCGTTGGCCATTGCCCGGTAGGCGCCGTTGCCGTCGGGCGCCGGCGCGGTGATGTGGTGCGCGTCGCCCGACAGGCCGTAGCCCACGAGCTCGCCGTAGATCCTTGCACCACGGGCGCTGGCGTGCTCCAGGGCCTCGAGCACGACGATGCCGGCTCCCTCGCCCATGACGAAGCCGTCACGCCCCTCGTCCCATGGCCGCGACGCCTCCTGCGGCCGGTCGTTGTAGCCGGTGGACAACGCCCGCGCGGCGGCGAAGCCGGCGATGCCCAGCCGGCAGACGGCGGCCTCGGCGCCGCCGGCGATCATCACGTCGGCATCTTCCCACATGATCAGCCGTGCCGCGTCGCCTATGGCATTTGCGCCGGTGGAGCACGCTGTCACCACCGCGTGGTTGGGTCCGGAAAAATTGTGTTTGATGGAGACCTGCCCCGCGGCGAGGTTGATCAGGGCCGAGGGAATGAAAAAGGGTCCGACGCGCCGCGGCCCGCGCGCATTGATCACCGTCGAACCGTCATAGATGCTTTGCAGGCCGCCGATGCCTGAGCCGATCATCACGCCGGTGCGCGCGCTTTCTTGTTCGTTCGAAGGCGTCCAGCCGGAATCCTCGACCGCCTGGTCGGCGGCGGCTATGGCATAGAGGATGAAGTCGT
>JAZFQY010000034.1:0-4012 GCA_036445355.1 Alphaproteobacteria bacterium | reverse complement strand
CGGGATCGGTCACGGTGAGGTCGGCGACGAGATATGCGGTCATGTTTCCCTTCCTTGGACGCGGCAGAGCGCCCGGCCTATGATCGCCATTCTACCATTCCGATGGGGCCGCCGGAGGCATGGCGCTCAAGGGCCGCCGCACGGTGGATTTTGACGAAGGGGGCGGGAGCCGCTAAACCCGCGCCATGGCCGATGAAGAGCGATACCGGCGCCAGCCGGGCCCCGAGTTCGATCTCGATCCCGCGACGCTGGCGGCGCAGGCGCTGGGCTGGCTCGACCCCCTGACCAACGCCGTCGCCCCCCCGATCCACCCCTCCACCAACTTCGCCCGCGACGCCGGGTACGAGAAGGTGGCCGGGCGCGGCTACACGCGCGACGACAATCCCGGCTACATGCAAGTCGAGGCGCTCATCCGCGAGCTCGAAGGCGGTGCCGACGCCCTCGTCTTCGCCTCCGGCATGGCGGCGGCGACGACGCCCTTCCTGGCCCTGGCGCCCGGCGACCACGTGGTGGCGCCGGAGATAATGTATTTCGGCCTGCGCCACTGGCTCGAGCGTGTGGGCCGCCATTGGGGGCTCGCCGTCGACCTGGTGCCGCCGGGAGACGTGGACGCCATACGCCGGGCCCTGCGCCCGGGCCAGACCAAGCTGGTCTGGATCGAGACGCCGAGCAACCCGACATGGGACGTGACCGACATCGCCGCCGTGGCCGAGGCCGCCCACGCCGCCGGCGCGCTGCTCGGCGTCGACAGCACCGCGGCGACGCCCGTGCTCACCCGTCCACTGGAGCTGGGCGCCGACTTGGTGATGCATTCGGGGACCAAGTACCTCAACGGCCACGGCGATGTGCTCGCCGGGGCGCTGGTCGCCGCGCGCGACGACGAGTGGTGGCGGCGCATCTGCTATCTGCGCTTCGAGGGCGGGGCGATGCTGGGGCCGTTCGAGGCCTGGCTCCTGCTGCGCGGCATGCGCACCCTCTATCTGCGCGTCGCCAGGGCGTGCGAGTCGGCGCTGGCGATCGCCCGCCATTTCGAAGGCCACTCGAAGCTCCGCGCCGTGCTCTATCCCGGCCTGGAGAGCCACCCCGGCCACGCTGTCGCGGCGCGACAGATGCGCGGTGGCTTCGGCGGCATGATGGCGCTGCGCCTGGCCGGCGGCGAGAGGGCGGCGCTCAAGGTGGTCAAGGCCGTGCGCCTGTTCACCCGCGCCACCTCGCTGGGCGGCGTCGAAAGCCTGATCGAGCATCGCGCCACCGTCGAGGGCAAGGGCTCGCCGGTGCCGGCCGATCTGTTGCGCCTGTCGATCGGCATCGAGGCGCCGGCGGACCTGATCGCCGACCTCGAGCAGGCGCTGGCGGTTGCATGACCGCGCTGCCGAGCGGCGGAGGCGAGGAATGATCGAGCTCTACACCTGGACCACGCCAAACGGACGCAAGGCCTCGATCATGCTGGAGGAGCTGGGCCTTCCCTACCGGGCTCACTTCATCAATATCGCCAAGGACGGACAGTTCGCTCCTGAGTTCGTCGCGATCAGTCCGAGCAGCCTGATCCCCGCCATCGTCGATCCCGACGGTCCGGGCGGCAAGCCGCACAGAGTGATAGAGAGCGGCGCCATCTTGATCTATCTGGCGGAGAAGACCGGCCGCCTCTACCCGACGGAGCCGGCAGCGCGATCGATCGCGACGCAGTGGCTGATGTGGCAGATGGGAAATTTCGGCCCCATGCTCGGCCAGGCCCATCACTTTCTCAAACACAATCCGGGCCGCGTGCCTTACGCCGAGGAGCGCTACCACGGCAAGGCCGAGCGGCTCTATGGCGTCCTCGATCGGCGGCTGGCCGAGACCGAGTACCTCGCCGGCGACGAGTACACCATCGCCGACATCGCCACCTTCCCCTGGGCGGCGCGCCATGAGTGGCACCAAGTGCCGATTGCCGACTACGGGCACGTCAAACGCTGGTACGACACCGTCGGCGCCCGCCCCGCCGTCGAGCGCGGCATGGCCGTGGCGCCGTGAGCGCCGAAGGCGGCGCGAAGGGCGTGGCGGGCGCTTGCATTAGGATCGTTGCATGAGCGAGGACGGCCGCACCGGGGCGCGCATTCTGGTCGACGCCCTCGCCATCCATGACGTGGATACGGTCTTCGGCGTGCCGGGCGAAAGCTATCTGGCGGTGCTCGACGCGCTCTACGACACGCCGCGGATCCGCTTCGTTACCTGTCGCCAGGAGGGCGGCGCGGCGATGATGGCCGATGCCTACGGCAAGCTCGCCGGCCGGCCCGGCATCTGCATGGTCTCTCGCGGCCCCGGCGCCACCAATGCCAGCGCCGGCGTTCACGTCGCCTACCAGGACTCGACGCCGCTCATTCTGTTCATCGGCCAAGTGGCGCGCGGCATGGTCGAGCGCGAAGCCTTCCAGGAGATCGACTACCGCCGCATGTATGGCGAGATGGCGAAATGGGTGGCGCAGATCGACGATCCGGCGCGGGTGCCGGAGTTCGTCTCCCGCGCCTTTCACACCGCGACGTCAGGTCGGCCGGGGCCGGTGGTGCTGGCGCTGCCCGAGGACATGCTGGCGGAGACGGCGACCGTCGCCGACACCGATCCTTACAAGACGGTGCTGGCCCACCCGGGGGCCGAGGCGATGGCCGAGCTTCGCGAGGGGCTGGCGGTGGCCAAGCGCCCGCTGATGATGCTCGGCGGCGGCGGCTGGGACGAACGGGCCTCGACCCGCATCCGGGCCTTCGCCGAGGCGAGCGACCTGCCGACCTGCGTCTCGTTTCGCAGCCAGAGCGTCTTCGACAATACGCACAAGAATTATGTCGGCCATGCCGGCATCGGCATCGACCCGAAGCTCGCCACGCGCATCGAGGAGGCCGACCTGCTGGTGGTCGTCGGTGCGCGCCTGGGCGAGGCGACGACCAGCGGCTACACCCTGGTCGACGTGCCGTCGCCGCGCCAGGGGCTGGTACACGTGCATCCGGATCCGGAGGAGCTTGGCCGGGTCTACCAGCCGGACCTGGCGATCAACGCCGCCGTCGGGCCGTTCGCCGCCGCGCTGGACGGCCTGCGTCGGATCGACGGCTCGCGCTGGCACGACTGGACGGCGGCGGCACGCGAGGACTATCTGGCGTTCAGCGAGCCCACCGAAACGCCGGGCGAGCTGCAACTGAGCAGGATCGTGCGCTGGCTCAGCGACAGCCTGCCCGATAACGCCATCGTCACCAACGGCGCCGGCAACTATGCGGCCTTCGTCAACCGCTTCTACCGCTACCGCGGCTATCGCACCCAAGTTGCGCCGAGCAGCGGCTCCATGGGCTACGGCCTGCCGGCGGCGATCGCGGCCAAGCTTCGCCACCCGGAGCGCACGGTGGTTGCCTTCGCCGGCGACGGCTGCTTCCAGATGACCATGCAGGAGCTCGGAACCGCGGTGCAGTATGGCGTCCCCATCATCGTGCTTGTGGCCAACAACGCCAGTCACGGCAGCATCCGCATGCACCAGGAGCGTCTCTACCCGACGCGGGTGAGCGGCACCGATCTGGTCAATCCAGACTTCGCGGCGCTGGCCCGCACCTATGGCGCCTATGGCGGCGTGGTTCGGCGCACCGACGACTTCGCCGACGTGTTCCAGCGCGCCCTCAAGGCCGAGATGCCGTCGCTCATCGAGCTGCGCGTGGATCTGGAAGCGATCACCCCGGGCGCAAGTCTCGGCGAAATCCGCGCCGAGGCGATGGCGCGCCAAGCTCCCTGATGTCGGTGGGCCGAGGGCAGTGTCTCAGTTTGAAATTCTGTCGAAACAACGCTAGGAACGTCGGATCATGTCTTCTTTGCGCCCAACAACAGAACTTGGCACACGGTCATCGCTACAGCCGCTCCTGACCCTTAGGAGACATTAACGCTGCCCTAGGGGGGCGAATCACGCGGAGCGAAAAAGCTAATCAAGATCGGTGCCAAGGTTGTCAGCCATGGCCGGTACGTCACGTTCCAATTGGCCGAGGTGGCGGTGCCGAGGGAATTG
>JAZFQY010000033.1:0-2368 GCA_036445355.1 Alphaproteobacteria bacterium | reverse complement strand
TCCCCTGGAGGCCCTGCGCCTTGGCCACCGTATCCACGTCATGTCCGGCCGACCGGCGCGCCTGGACGCGGCCCTGGTACCGCCGGGGACCGTACCCCGCGACCCCACCGACGCGAACGTGCTGCGCTTGCAGGGCGAGCTGTTGGGTCGCCTACGCGCGGCGGCGGCCTGATGGTTGCCCTACGACCTATCGTCATCGGCCTCGGCCTGCTCGTGCTGTGGCAGGCGGTGGTCATGGCGACCGGCGTCGCCCACTTCATTCTGCCCGCGCCGGCCGACGTGCTGGCCTTGTGGTGGCAGCGCCTGGACATTCTCCTCGGGCACGCGGCGGTGACCCTGGCCGAGATGCTCATGGGGCTGGCGCTGGGCACCGCCTGCGGCGTCGCCAGCGCCCTTTGCATGGCCTACTTCCGGCCGGCGCGGCAGTGGCTGATGCCGATCCTAGTGGTCAGCCAGGCAGTGCCGGTCTTCGCCCTGGCGCCCCTTTTGGTGCTGTGGTTCGGATACGGCATGGCGCCCAAGGTAGTGATGGCGACCCTGATCATCTATTTCCCGGTGACGGCCGCATTCCACGACGGCCTGCGCCGCACCGATCCCGGCTGGCTCGATCTCGCCCACACGATGGACGCCTCGCCCTGGGCGGTGCTGCGCCATGTCCGGCTGCCGGCCGCCCTGCCGGCCCTGGCCTCGGGCCTGCGCGTGGCGGCGGCGGTGGCGCCCATCGGCGCCATCGTCGGCGAGTGGGTTGGGGCCTCGGCCGGACTCGGCCACTACATGCTGACCATGCATGGCCGCACCCAGACCGCCGCCGTGTTCGCCGCCTTGTTCACCCTGGCCATCATGGCCGTGACGCTCTATTTCGCCATCGACTGGGGGCTCCGACGTGCCCTGCCCTGGCAGCCGGAGAGCGATCCCAGCGAGATAAGGCAAGCAAGATAAGGAACAAGAACTATGACCCGCCGACCGCTCCCTAGTCTTTTTGCCGCAGCGATCCTCGCCGCGGCGATCCTTGCCGGCGCCGCATCTGCGGCGGAGAAACTGACCGTGCTCCTCGACTGGTCGGTGAACCCGGATCACGGGCCGCTGTATGTGGCCCTGGAGCGGGGCTACTTCGCCGAACGCGGCCTGGAGGTGGAGCTGGTGCCGGCCGCCGACCCCAACCTGCCGCCGACGCTGGTCGCCGCCGGCAAGGCCGACCTCGCCATCTCCTACCAGCCGCAGCTGCACATGCAGGTGGCGGCGGGCTTGCCACTGGTGCGCATCGGCACCCTGGTGGCGACGCCGCTGAACTCCCTCGTCGTGCTCGCCGACGGGCCGATCCAATCCATCGCCGACTTGAAGGGGCGCCGGGTCGGCTACTCCGTGGGCGGCTTCGAGGACGCAATCCTCGGCGCCATGCTGGAGCGCCACGGCCTCACCCTCGCCGACGTGACGCTCGTCAACGTCAACTTCAACCTCTCGCCTTCGCTGATGACCGGCGGCGTCGACGCGGTGATCGGCGCCTTCCGAAATTTCGAGCTCAATCAGATGGACATCGAGGGTCGGCCCGGCCGCGCCTTCTATATCGAGGAGGAAGGCGTGCCGCCCTATGACGAGCTGATCCTGGTGGCCAATGCCGCCAAGCTCGACGACCCGCGTTTGCGTCCCTTCCTCGACGCGCTCGAGGCCGGGGTGCAGTACCTGGTGAACCACCCACAAGAGAGCTGGGCGCTGTTCATCAAGGGCCGCCCCGATTTGGACGACGAACTCAACCGCCGCGCCTGGCGCGATACGCTGCCTCGCTTTGCATTGCGCCCCGCCGCCCTCGACCGCGGTCGCTACGCCCGCTTCGCCGAGTTCTTGATCGGGCGCGGTGTGGTGGCGAAATTACCGCCTCTGGAGACATACGCCGTAGAGCTGCGTTGAGCCCCCTACTCCGCCGCGGCGGGTTTGGCCTCGAGCCGCTCGGCGGCCTCCTGCTGGCGGCGCCACATGGCGTCGTAGCGTCCGCCTCGGGCGAGCAGGTGGGTGTGGCGGCCGCGCTCGACGATGCGGCCGTCCTCGAGCACGATGATCTCGTCGGCATCCACCACCGTCGACAGGCGGTGGGCGATGACCAGCGTCGTGCGATCGGCGGAGACCTTCTTCAAGGAACGCTGGATCTCCTTCTCGGTTTGGGTGTCGAGGGAGGAGGTGGCCTCGTCGAACAGGAGGATCCGCGGCCGCTTCAGTATGGTGCGGGCGATGGCGACGCGCTGCTTCTCGCCGCCCGACAGCTTCAACCCGCGCTCGCCGACCCGGGCGTTGTAGCCGTCGGGCAGGGCCTGCACGGTATCGTGGATGCGGGCCAGCCGCGCCGCCTGCTCGACCTCGCTCGGGGTGGCGTCGG
>JAZFQY010000032.1:0-3776 GCA_036445355.1 Alphaproteobacteria bacterium | reverse complement strand
AAGCCGCGCAACGCTGCCGGAGGGCCAATGCGCCCCACCGAAGGCCGCCAACTTTTGTCCGCTGGCGTCGTTGCGCTCCTTATCCGATGCGGGGGCATCGAATTGCGAAGCGCGCCTAGCCAGCGGATAAAATCTTGGCGGTGAAATGGGTTCTTATTACCGAGACTTGGTATCAGCCCAAGATCGCGAGGACCAAATCATGGACGAACGAACGAAGGAGCTCGCCGCCTTCGAGGCCTTGCCGATGCCGCGCTGCTGACACCGGCGTCAGATGGCGCCTGCCTCCCGCAGCAGGTGCGCCACCGCCTCCGCCATTAGCCGGTAGCCGCTTGCGTTGGGGTGGAAGCCGTCGCTTTTGAGCCGCGGCACGTCGAGGATATCGGCCAGGATCTCACCGTCATAGGGGATGGCGAGCTCGGTCGCGATCTCCTCGTAGAGCGAGGCGGCGGAGGACAGGAACAGGCCCGGCCTGGGCACGCCGATGAGCACCACCTGGGCGCCGGCGGCTCGGGCGGTCTCGATCATGGCGCGAATGTTGGCCGCCGCGCCGTCGCCGCCGGTGCGGCGCAGAAAATCGTTGCCGCCATGGCAGAGGATCAGCAAGTCGGGGTGCGTGCGCGCCAGCTCTCGCTCGAGGCGGCGTAGGCCCGCTGCCGTGACCTCGCCGGGAACACCGGAGCGGATGACCGGCCGCGAGATCAGGCGCGCGAGCACGGCGGGATAGCTCTCCTCCGGTCGGGCACCGGTGCCGTAGGTCAGACTGTCGCCGAAGGCGAGAATGACCGCGTCCTTGCCTAGGGGTGCGAGCCGAGGCGTGTCCTCGCCGCAGGCGGCGAGCGCCAGGATCGCGAGCGCGCAGGCGGCGGCGCGCCACGTCAGCCTTCGGCCCGGGCTCACCGATCACGTGTCACGGGTCAGATGCGGTCGCCTCCCTGCAGCGGCGCGAACCGCACGGGCATGATGGAACTCTGCCTGAGCGTGCCGTTCTTGCCCTTGTCGACCACCGTTAGCTGCTGCTGGCCGTTGAGCGGTCCCAGGGGCAGTACCAGCCGCCCGCCTGGCTTGAGTTGCGCCAGGAGCGGCGGCGGGATGTGGTCCACCGCCTCCTTGAGCAGGATTGCGTCGTAGGGCCCGTGCTCGCGCCAGCCGTAGTAGCCGTCGCCCGGCTTTGTCATCACGGCGTCATAGCCGAGCTCCGCCAGCCGTTCTGCGGCATAGGCGGCGAGGGGCTCGATCACCTCGACGCTGAAGACCTTGGCCCCGAGCTCGGCGAGGATGGCGGCGTGATAGCCGGCGCCCGTGCCGGTCTCGAGCACCACCTGGCCCGGCTCGATATTGAGCAAGTGGGTCATGAGGGCGATGATGAAGGGCTGGGAGATGTTCTGGCCCATGCCCAGCGGCAGCGGCCGATCCAAATAGGCATATGGCGCAAGCGGCGGCGGCACGAAGGCGTGGCGTGGCACCTTGCCGAGGGCGAGGAGGACGTCCGGATCGAGTTGGTGGATGCCCGTCGCGGTCGCGGTCAGGCCGATCTGGAATTGGATCACCCGCACCATGTCGGCGCGCGCCGCATTCGGGTCTTCCGCCGCCGACTGTGAATTCGGGACGGCCAGCAGTACGGCGGCCAACAGCCCCAATATCTTTCCCTTGGACATTACCTCTCCATCCCACCGTTTGTTTTCGCCGTCATTAGGCCACATCGCAGGCGCCGGGAAAAGTGGCTTGGCAGTGGCCGCCGCGCCGGCGGCAGGTGCGAATATCGCGCCCTCTGGGGGCGTCAGCACCGCTTGCCGATGTCGCGGCATCGCCGGCGCGGCGCTTCCTACCCAGGAGGCGCGAAATGACGATCACTTGCGCCATCTATCCACGATAGCAGGTACTAGGGCGGATCGTAATTGATAGAGGCCGCTTCGCGGGACCCGATCGATCGCGTGAATCCGCTCTATATCAAATACTTAGAGCAGATTCACAGGGTCGACGAATCGCCCAAGGCAATTCTCATCGACCCGGATCTGCTCTAGAACACCCACCAGCCGTTCTGCTGAAACGCGTTGCCCACCTCGCCGGTGCCGCGCCAGATCATCTGCAGAGCGACAAAGGCGACGATGGCGAGGCCGAGATAGGCGATCCAATGATGTTTCTCGAGTAATCTGGCGATGTAGTTCGCCGCCACCGCCATGAGGACGATCGACAGGGCCAGCCCGAAGATCAGCATATATTCATGCCCAAAGGCCGCACCGGCGACGGCCAGTACATTGTCGAGGGACATGGAAACGTCGGCGACGATGATGGTGATCAGCGCTCGCCGCAACGTCTTGATCGGCTTACCCGGGGCGGGCGCATGGACGCTGGCCTCGGCTGGGCCGGCGCGGCCGGCATCGGCGAAGTCTCGCCACATGCGGTAGCACACCCACAGCAGCAGCAGGCCGCCGGCCAGGGTCAAGCCGATGATCGCCAGCAGGTGAACCGTAGTGAGGGCGAAGGCGACCCTGAGCAGGGCGGCGCCGGCGATGCCGAATATGATCGCCCGCCGCCGCAACTCCGCCGGCAGGCCGGCGACGGCCATGCCGATGATGATGGCGTTGTCGCCGGACATGACGACGTCGATGACGACGATCATCGCCAGCGATGCAGCTTCCGGACCGAACAGCCAGTCGAGCAGGCTCGTGTCCTCCCTAGCTGTGGCTCACCATGAGGCTCGCAATGCGCGGCCCAACGAGGACCGGCTTGACCCGTCTAAGGCGGGCCGCCGGGCGCTGTCAATCGGTGGCGACGGGCGCGTGTGCGCGATGCGCCCAGTCGGCGCCGTGATTCGCCGTCTCGGTGTGACAGCGCGCGTTGAACAATTCCGCAGATGGCGGCATAATGGCTTGGCATGTCGAGTCGCTTTGCTCTAGCGATCTTATCGATCGTTTCGCTTTGGTTCCCCTCCGTTTCCGCCCTCGCCGATTTCGAATCCGGCGCGGCCGCGTATACGCGTGGGGACTACGCCACTGCGCTGGAGGAGTGGAAGCCGCTGGCCGAAGCCGGCAATGTTGCCTCCCAGTTCAACCTTGGCCTCATGTACTACAACGGCAAGGGCACGCGGCTGGACTTCTCCGAGGCCGCGAAATGGTTCCGTCTGGCGGCCGAAAAGGGCGACGCCGCCGCGCAAATCAACCTCGGCGTCATGTATTTCAATGGCGAGGGGGTCGATCTGGACTTCGAGCAGGCCCATTTCTGGTTCACCATGGCGGTGCGCCTGTTTCCGCCCGGCTCGGAGCGCGAGCAGGCGGCACGGAACCTGGCGATTGCCGGCGGCAACCTGACGGCGGCGCAGATCTCGGAGAATGAGCGCAAGGCCGAGGCATTGCGCCAGGAATTCGTGACGGCCGTGCCCGAACCGGCGGGAGCGGCCGTACAGCCGGCGGTGAAGCCCGCACCGGAAGCGGCCGAGGCCCCGCCGGCGCGGATGGAAGGACCGCGTCTGGTATCGCCTGGCCTGCAGGACCCACGCCGGGTCGCGGCGCAGGGTCGGGACGTGGCCGAGCCACCAGCAGCAGCCACCGCGGAGGCGCCGATCCAGCAGGCGGCCATCCCGCCCGAGCCCGCCCAGCAGGCCGACGCCGCGCCTCCGGTACAGGCGCCCGAGCCGTCATCGGCCAGGAGGTTCGTGATCCAATTGGCGTCGCTCAATGACACGGACACGGCGATGGCGGAAAAGACGCGCCCGGAAAACAAGTACGCCGAGTTGCTGGGCGAGGTGGAGTTGTCGGTTCAGCAGGCCGAACTCGACA
>JAZFQY010000031.1:0-2705 GCA_036445355.1 Alphaproteobacteria bacterium | reverse complement strand
AGCGCCGGCGCCGGCCGGTCACCGTGCCGAACTCGCGGCCGCGCTCGCCGAGGCCCTGGCCGATCTCGTCGTCGAGCTCGGTCGGGAACGGCCCGGCGCCGACCCGCGTGGTGTAGGCCTTGCAGATGCCGAGCACGTAGCCGACCGCGCTGGGCGCGAGGCCCGAGCCGACCGCGGCCTGGGCGCCCACAGTGTTCGACGAGGTGACGTAGGGGTAGGTGCCGTGGTCGATGTCGAGCATGGCGCCCTGGGCGCCCTCGAACAGGATGCGCTTGCCGGCGCGCCGCGCCGCGTCCAGGCGTCGCCAGACGGCGTCGGCGTAGGGCAGCAACCGCGGTGCGACTTCCAGCAACTCCGCCAGCAATTCGTCCCTGTCCGCGGCCTCGGCGCCGAGGCCGCGGAGCAGGGCATTGTGGTGCAACAGCAGATGGTCCAGTCGCTGGGCGAGGACGGTCGCGTCCGCCAGGTCGCAGACACGGATCGCGCGGCGCGCGATCTTGTCCTCATAGGCCGGCCCGATGCCGCGGCCGGTGGTGCCGATCCTGTCGCGGCCGAGCGCCGCCTCCAGCGCCTGCTCCAGGCGCCGGTGCAGGGGCAGGATCAGCGCCGCGTTGTCGGCGACGACCAGGTTCTCGGGCGAGACCGCGACACCCTTGCCCCGAACCTCGTCGATCTCCGCCAACAGGGCCCAGGGATCTACAACCACGCCGCTGCCGATGACGCTCAGCTTGCCCGGGCGCACGATCCCCGACGGCAACAGGCTCAGCTTGTGCACGACATCGCCGATGGTGAGGGTGTGGCCGGCATTGTGCCCGCCCTGGAAGCGGGCGACCACGTCGGCGCGCTCGCACAGCCAGTCGACGACCTTGCCCTTGCCCTCGTCGCCCCACTGGGCGCCGACCACCGCGACATTGGCCATGGCGCCCTAGTCCCCGGCCAGCGCTTGCACGGCGCCGTCGATCAGCACGTGGGTGCAGCCCAGGCGCCGGGCTTCGGCGCGCACGTCGGCCGCCGGCTCGAGCCCGGCGAGGCCGCTCCAGCCCTCGGCCCTGAGACGCGCCGCCTCGGCCGGCGGCGTTCCCGCCGGCAGGAACAGGCACGCTGGCGGCGCCTGTGCCGGCAGCGCCCGCATCACCGTGTCCAGGAACAAGGTGAAGCCGGTCGCCGCCTCGCCGCCGTCGAGCGTATAGCGCCCGCCGCGGCCGAGCTCGCCGCGCACACCGCGCGCGAACAGGGTGAAGCTGACCCCGGTCTGATACTCGAAGCCGCGATATTCCACCGCATCGACGGTCACGGTCAGCTCCGGCGCCGCTTCCTGCACCCCGGCGACGACCGCCCTCAGGCGTGCGATCTCGTCATCTGCCGCCGGCGGCAGGCCGAGCGCCGCGAGCTTGTCCAACGCCGCATTGGCCGGCCCGGCGACGGCGATCAGGCCGGCGAGAAGATCCGTGTCGAGGCCCGGGAGTTCGCCGGCCAGGGCACGCACGGCGCCGACGTCCTTGCGGTCGAGGGCGGCGCGCAGGCGGCCGGCCTGCTCCCCCGCCAGCCCCTGGGCGTCGAGCACGGCGGCGACGATTGCCGGCGAGTTGAGATCGAGGGTCAGCTCGCCCACGCCCACCGCCGCCAGCGCCGCCGCGGCCAGGGTCGCAACCTCGATGTCGGCGGACGCAGCGGCGCTGCCGATCAGCTCCACGCCCGCCTGCACGAATTGCCGCTCGGGCCGGAGCTGGCTGCCGCGCACGCGCAAGACTTGGCCGGCATATGACAGGCGCAGCGGCCGCGGCGCATTGGCGAGCCTGGTGCCGGCGATGCGTGCGACCTGCAGGGTCATGTCGGCGCGCACGCCCATCATGCGCTGGCTCACCGGGTCCATGACCCGGAAGACCTGTTCCGACAGCCCTCCGGCCTCCTTGGCCACGAGCGTGGTCTCGAACTCCACCAGCGGCGGCTCGACGCGGCCATAGCCGCGCCCGGCGAAGGTCGCCATCAGGCCGGCGACGACCTCCGCCTCGTGTGCCGCCGCGGGCGGCAACACGTCGTGTAGCCCGGCTGGCAATAGGGATTTGTCGCTGGCAGGGCCGCTCATGGTCACAATTCGATTATCCAGGCGCATCGGGTGTAGCCGGTTCGCCATAGGGCGGCAAACGAATTCTCCCGCCTCGCCACTGGCTGCCACCGGCCTCGCCGATGCCGCCGCCGGCGGCCCATCGGGTCCTATCGGCGCGGCCACGGAGTGGTTGAAAGTCCTTGGAAAAGCTGAAAAACTAGTGTCGATCGCGAGCCTCGGTGGGCCCATGGGAGCCATCGATCCTCGCCGCACCGCACTGGTCCAAGGCTCGTAGACAAGCGGGCCACCCAGTGCACTGAAAGCAAGCGAACTGCGCCGCCCGGGGGGGGCCAAGTTAGGGTAGAAGCGCATGCGTGTATTTGCGGTATCCTGGGCCGCAGGCCTGGGATTCTTGATTTCGGCCGCCGCGGCGGCCGGTCCGTTCAGCGCCATATATGACCTGTCGAGCGGCATGGGCCTCAGTCCCAACGGTATCCCGTTCCAGAATGCCCTCTATCACGGCTATGTGGGCCTCTCGCAGGAGCGCAGGGGCGCCTGGGACTTTCGCGACGCCGAACTTTTCAACCATAAGGCGCGCACGGCGGCGCGGCGCTCGGCGATCCAGCCGGATCAGCTCGACGACCGCGTCCTCGGCCCC
>JAZFQY010000030.1:0-3316 GCA_036445355.1 Alphaproteobacteria bacterium | reverse complement strand
GTGACCTCCGCCTGGGCTTGCTGCGCCAGGTAGAGCGCCAGCCCGCCCCAGCCGGAGCCGATATCGAGCACCTTGAGGCCGGGCCTATCGAGCATGAGCTTGGCGGCGATGTGGCATTTCTTGTTGTCCTGCGCCTGTTCCAGGCTCTGGGTGCCGGGCGTGAAATAGGCGCAGGAGTACTGGCGGTCGGCGTCGAGGAACAGGTCATAGAAGGCGTTCGACAGGTCGTAGTGATGGGCGGCGTTGCGCCGCGCCCGGCCGACGGGGTTATGCTGGTGCACGCGCCGGACCAGGTGGCCGAACCTGGTCGCCAATCGCTGCAATAGGGCGTCCTGGACCGAGGCAAAATTGCACCCGACGAGGTCGAGAAAATCGTAAAGGGTGCCCTCTTCGATGGTGAGCGCGCCGTCCATGTAGGCTTCGCCAAACTTCAGCATCGGCCGCAGCGCGAGGGTCGTGTGCAGTCGCTTGTCGTGTAACTTGATCGCTGATCTGGGCTCGCCGCCGTCGCCGAAGACGTGCACGCGCCCATCGGCGTCGACGAGCTTCAGCGACCCCCTACGGATGACACGGTCGAGAAATCGTGCCAAATGCATGCCAGAACCTGCGCACCCTCCCGCCGGCGCATTCCGGGCGGGCATACCGCACGCGGCGCCGGTTCATTGGATCTTGGGTCAAGGGTAGCGGGTTCGCGCGCCGACCGCAATCGGAGGCTGCCGGCAGGAAATTTGCCCGTTCGCGGCACCGGCCGGGCCTGTCACTCGTCTTCTGATTTTTGCTTGTCTTCCGGCTCGGCCGCACCGGCCTCCTTGGCCAGTCTTTCGGCCACATCCTCGTCCACCAAGCCTTCAGCCGCCTCCGCTTCGGCTTCCCGGCTGTCCGCCCGGGCCAGCGCCGCCTCGCGGCCGGCCGTGGCCTCCTGGGGCGCCTCGCCATCACCGGCGGCGGCGAACTGGACCTTCGCCTCTTCCTCCGACTTGGCGACGTTAACGGTGACCGTCGCGTCCACCTCCGGATGCAGGGCGACGCGCAGCTTGTGCAGCCCCAGGGCCTTGATCGATTGGTCGAGCCGGATCTGCCCGCGGCCGACCGTGAATCCGGCCTCGGACACCAACTCGGCCACGTCGCGACTGGTGACCGAGCCATAGAGCTGGCCGCTTTCGCCCGCCTGTCGGATGACCGTGACCATGAGTCCATCGAGCTTTTTGGCCACCGACGCGGCCTCGGTGCGCCGTTCCAGGTTCACCGCCTCGAGATTACCGCGCTCCAACTCGAAGCGCTCTGAGTTTTCCTTCGTCGAGCGGATTGCCTTGCGCTGCGGCAACAGGAAATTGCGCGCGAAGCCGTCCTTGACCCGCACCACGTCGCCCATATGGCCGAGCTTCTCCACGCGCTCCAGGAGGATGACTTCCATCGTCTGGACTCCGTCTCGCGCCGCTACTGGACCAGGTAGGGCATCAACGCCAGAAACCGCGCGCGCTTTATCGCGCGCGAGAGATCGCGTTGCTTCTTCGTCGACACGGCGGTAATCCTGCTGGGCACGATCTTGCCACGCTCGGAGATGTAGCGGCTCAGGAGCTTCACATCCTTGTAGTCGATTTTCGGCGCATTCGCGCCGGAGAACGGGCAAGTCTTGCGACGGCGGAAAAAGGGTCGCCGCGGTGCGCCCTGCGCGGCCATTAGGCGTCCTCCTTGGCATTCGCCTCGGCCGCCTTGGCGACATTCTCGGTCGTCTCCGGGGCCTTCTTTGTCCCTTCCTCTTCACGCTCCCTGCCACGGCCCCGCCATCGGTCGCCATGCCGGTCGCCCCGCCGGCCGCCTTCCCGGCCGCCGCGGCTCTGCATTTGGATCGACGGGCCCTCCTCGAGTTCGTCGACGCGGACGGTGAGGTAACGCAGCATGTCCTCGTTGATTCGCATGTTGCGCTCCAACTCCTTCACCGCGTCGGCGGGGGTGTCGAGGTTGAACAGCACGTAATGGCCCTTGCGGTTCTTCTTGATCCGATAGGCCAGGTTCCTGAGGCCCCAATATTCGGTCTTGGCGACGTTGCCGCCATTGTCCCGAACGATGGTGGCGAAGGACTCCGTCAGCGCCTCGACCTGGGCCGTGGAAAGCTCCTGGCGCGCAATGAACACGTTCTCATAGAGAGGCAAAGGGCACCGCTCCTTGTGGTTTTTTTGCGGACCGCCGCCGATCGCCCCGTCTCTCGGGCCGCGGCCGCACGGTCCTAGCCGGCCTCTGCCGGCAAGGAGGCGCGGGACTAGACCACATGGCCCCGGCGATGGCAAGCGCACCCGCCGACGGCGCTTGCGCCGTCGGCCCGCCAGCCGCTATGACTGGCCGCGCCGCCGGGTGCGGGGCGATAGGGAGTCGGGCGGAGGATGACGCTGGCATTCACCTTTCCGGGCCAGGGTAGCCAGACCGTCGGCATGGGGCGCGCGCTGGCCGCGTCCTATCCCGAGGCGCGCGCGGTCATGGAAGAGGTCGACGAGTCCCTCGGCCAGAAACTGTCGCGAATCATGTTCGTCGGTCCGGAGGCTGAGCTGACCCTGACCGAAAACGCCCAACCGGCGCTGATGGCGGTGAGCTTGGCCGTCTTGCGCGTGCTCGAGGCGCGGACCGGCAGCGCGCTCGCCGGCATGGCGTGCTTCGTCGCCGGCCACAGCCTCGGCGAATACTCGGCCCTGGCGGCGGCAGGCACCTTCTCCCTGGGCGATGCGGCGCGCCTGCTCAAAATCCGCGGCCGCGCCATGCAAAAGGCGGTGCCGGTGGGCGCCGGCGCCATGGCGGCGCTCATCGGCCTCGACCTGGCAGCGGCCGAGGCGGTCGCGACCGCGGCCGCGGGCGATCGGGTTTGCGCCGTCGCCAACGATAACGCGCCCGGCCAGGTGGTGGTGAGCGGCGACACTTCGGCCGTAGAGCGCGCGCTGGAGCTGGCGGCGGCGAGGGGGTTGCGGCGCGGCGTCCCGTTGCCGGTGAGCGCGCCGTTCCATTGCCGCCTGATGCAGCCGGCGGCGGGGGTCATGGCGCGCGAGCTGGCGGCGACGGCGATGCGCCCACCGGCGGTACCGCTCGTCGCCAATGTGACGGCGGCCCCGGTCTCCGAGCCGAAGGAGATACGCCAGCTCTTGGTGCGCCAGGTGACGGCGCGGGTGCGCTGGCGCGAGTGCGTGGCGCGCATGCGCGCGGAGGGGGTCGACACCCTGGTCGAGCTCGGCGCCGGTCGGGTGCTTACCGGCCTGGCGCGGCGTATCGACCGCTCTCTGACGGCTGTGAGCCTTGGCACTCAGGAGGAGATCGAGGCATTTCTCGAGAC
>JAZFQY010000029.1:0-3560 GCA_036445355.1 Alphaproteobacteria bacterium | reverse complement strand
CGGAGATCGCCGCCGAGATCGAGCACGCGATTCGCGCGGGCGCCGGCCTCGCCGCCAAGCCCAAGCCGGAGGCGGTCGAGGAGGCCACGTTGGGTTCCCCGAACCAGGACGAGCCCGCCGACGACTGATGCCGCCTCGCGGCGCCTTGCGGCGGGCGGGGGCCGGTTGAGGCCGGTCTCGTCCGCCGTTTCCTTGTCTTTCGCCCGGCTTCCCCATTCTGGACAGGGCAATCTTCGCGCGGTAAAAGCATGCACCGGTGGCGGCGCCCGTGAGCGGCGCGGACGGATTGTGGCGTCTGAACGGGAACCGGGGAGGGAGCCGCCGTGGCCGGGCCGTCACGGCCGGAACGGCCGTCTGCCCCGGTCCGGCCTCGCGGCGCGGCTTGGCAAGGCGGGCCTCGTTCTTAAATGTGAGACATGACGACGACCAACGACATTCGCGCGGCCTTTCTCGACTACTTCGCCCGCAACGATCACACGATCGTGTCGTCCGGCCCGCTGGTGCCCCACAACGACCCCACGCTTCTGTTTACCAACTCGGGCATGGTGCAGTTCAAAAGCGTCTTCACGGGCGCCGAGACGCGCGCGTATGCGCGCGCCGCCACGGCCCAGAAATGCGTGCGCGCCGGGGGCAAGCACAACGACCTCGAAAACGTCGGCTACACCGCCCGGCACCATACCTTCTTCGAAATGCTGGGCAACTTCTCGTTCGGCGATTACTTCAAGGAGCGCGCGATCGAACTGGCCTGGGATCTGACCGCCAGGGAATTCGGACTGTCCCAGGAGCGCCTGTGGGTAACGGTCTATCACACCGACGAGGAGGCCTATGAGCTCTGGCGCAGGATCTCCGGCCTGCCGGAGGAACGGATCGTGCGCATTGCCAGCGCCGACAATTTCTGGGCCATGGGCGATACCGGGCCTTGCGGGCCCTGTTCGGAAATCTTCTACGATCATGGCGAGCAGATCCCGGGCGGACCGCCGGGCAGCGGGGATGAGGGCAGTGACAGGTTCGTCGAGATCTGGAACCTGGTTTTCATGCAGTACGATCAGGTCACCCCGGACGAACGCCGCGACCTGCCCAATCCCGCCATCGACACCGGCATGGGACTCGAACGCGTCGCCGCGGTCATGCAGGGGGTGCACGACAATTACGACATCGACCTGATGCGCCACTTGATCGAGGCCTCGGCCGAGGCCGCGAAAACGGCGCCCGACGGCGATCATGCGGTCTCGCACCGGGTCATCGCCGACCACCTCAGGGCCGCCTGCTTCCTCATCGCCGACGGGGTCTTGCCCGGCAATGAAGGCCGCGGCTACGTGCTGCGCCGCATCCTGCGCCGCGCCATGCGCCACGCCCATCTCATCGGCTGCGGGGAGCCCTTGCTCTGGCGCCTCGTGCCGGCGCTCATCGACGAGATGGGACATGCCTATCCGGAGCTGGTCCGCGCCGAGGCGCTCGCGACCGAGACCCTGAAGCTCGAGGAAACCCGCTTCCTGCGCACCCTCGAGCGGGGCCTGAAGGTCCTGGCCGAGGAGACGGCGAAGCTGGCCGCCGGGGCGGAGCTGCCCGGCGAGGTCGCCTTCAAGCTTTACGACACCTATGGCTTTCCCCTCGACCTGACTGAGGACGCCCTGCGCGCTGAGGGCCGGGGCGTGGACCACGCCGGCTTCGACAAGGCGATGGAGCGCCAGCGCGCCGAGGCGCGCGCCTCATGGGCCGGGTCCGGCGAGACGGCGACCGAGAAGCTCTGGTTCGAGATCCGCGAGGCGCAAGGCGCCACCGAGTTCCTCGGCTACGAAACCGAGGTCGCCGAGGGCAAGGTCGTGGCCCTGGTCGCCGAGGGCAGGCTTCTCGACCGGGCCGGCGCCGGCGCGGAGGTCGCGGTCGTCACCAACCAGACCCCGTTCTACGGCGAGGCCGGCGGCCAGGTGGGCGACACGGGCGTCATGTTCGGCGCCCGGGGCGCCGAGTTGACGGTCCGTGACACGCAGAAAAAAGTCGGTGACGTTCACGTCCATCTCGGCCGACTCGAGAAAGGGGAGCTCAGGCTCGGCGATACCGTCGAGATGCGCGTCGATTCGGCGCGGCGCGAGATGATTCGGGCGAACCATTCCGCCACCCACCTGCTGCACGCCGCCCTGCGCCGGCGCCTGGGCGCGCACGTGACGCAGAAAGGATCGCTGGTGGCGCCCGACCGGTTGCGCTTCGACATCAGCCACCCCAAGGCCATCGCGGCCGAGGAGTTGCGGGACGTCGCGGCGGAGGTTGGCCGCATGGTGCGCCAGAACCGCGAGGTCACCACCCTGCTGATGACCCCCGACGACGCGGTTCGAGCGGGCGCCATGGCGCTGTTCGGGGAGAAGTACGGCGACGAGGTGCGCGTCGTCTCCATGGGCGCCGATAATGGCGCGGCGTATTCCGTGGAGCTTTGCGGCGGCACCCACGTGCGCCGCACCGGCGACATCGGCGCCTTCAAGGTGGTGAGCGAAGGCGCGCTGGCCGCCGGCGTGCGCCGCATCGAGGCGGTGAGCGGGGCGGCGGCCGAGGCCTATATGGCGGAGCAGGCCGGGCGTCTGGCCGAGGCCGCGGCGGCGCTCAAGACCGCGCCGGCGGAGCTGCCCGCCCGGGTGGCGGCGCTGCTCGACGAGCGCCGGCGGCTTGCGCGCGAACTCGCGGACGCCCGGCGCCGGTTGGCGCTTGCGGGCGGCAAGGGCGGGGACGCGGAGGCGGAGTTCGCCAAGAACGTTGGCGGCGTCAAATACGCGGGCCTGAGACTCGACGGCGTGCCGCCCAAGGACCTGCGCGGCATGGCCGACGATCTCAAGGCCAAGATCGGCTCCGGCGTGGTGGCCGTCTGTGCCGTGAACCAGGGCAAGGCCGCGCTCGTGGTGGCGGTGACCGGCGATCTGACGGACCGGTTTAACGCCGTCGATCTCGTGCGTATCGGCGCCGCGGCGCTCGGCGGGGAGGGCGGCGGCGGCCGGCCCGACATGGCCCAGGCCGGCGGCCCAAACGGGAGCGCCGCCGAGGACGCGCTCAAGGCCATCGAACGGAAGATCGCCAAGAAAGCCAAGGCCGGCTGAGGCTGGCGCGGCAATACGCTCTTGTAGGGCTTTGTTGCATCCCTATTGGCGGTCCTCCAGTCGCGGCCTGGGCGCAAGAACCTTTACCCCATCGCCTCTTTCAGGTTCTCCTCGAGCACATCGAAGAACGCGGTGGTGGTAAGCCAGCTCTGCTCGGGACCGATGAGAAGCGCAAGGTCCTTGGTCATGGAGCCCGCCTCGACCGTCTCCACGCACACTTTCTCCAGGGTCTTGGCGAACGCGACCACCTCGGGGGTGTCGTCGAAAGTGCCGCGGTAGCTAAGCCCCCGCGTCCAGGCGAAGATCGAGGCGATCGGGTTGGTCGAGGTCTCCCGCCCCGCCTGGTGCTCGCGGTAGTGCCGGGTCACCGTGCCGTGGGCGGCTTCCGACTCGACCGTCCCGCCGTCGGGAGTCAAGAGCACCGAGGTCATGAGACCGAGCGAGCCGAACCCCTGGGCGATCACGTCCGACTGCACG
>JAZFQY010000028.1:0-3379 GCA_036445355.1 Alphaproteobacteria bacterium | reverse complement strand
CCGAACAGGGCCGTTACCCTGGCGTCGCTGGCGAAGCGCGCGGCGAGCCGGAACGCGCCCAGGGAGGCCTCGACGTCAATCTCGAACATCGTGCCCACGCAGGCGCCGGTACAGGTTACGGGCGAAGACCTCCGAGCCGACGAGGGCGAGCACCGAGACGACGATCGCGATCAGGGACAGGCGGAAGACGGCAAGCTCGCTGCCCGGGATCTGAAGAAAGGCGAAGATCGCCATCGCGATGGTGCGCGTCTCGCCGGGAATGTTGGATACGAAGATGATGGTGGCGCCGAACTCGCCCAGGCTCCTGGCAAAACCCAGGATCATGGCGGTGACGACGCCCGGCGCTGCCAGCGGTAGGGTGATGGTGGCGAAGCTCCAGAGCGGATTGGCGCCGAGGGTGCCGGCCGCCGCCTCGAGGCGCGGGTCGATGGCCTCCATGGACAGGCGGATGGGGCGCAACATCAACGGAAACGCCATCACCGCCGCGGCGACGGCGGCACCGGTCCATTTGAAGGCGAGCACGAGGCCGAAGGTGCTCTCGAGCCAGGCGCCGATAAGTCCCTTTCGTCCCAACAGCAGCAGCAGCACGTAACCGGTCACCACCGGCGGCAGGACGAGGGGCAGATGCACCAGCGCGTTGAGCAGGGTCTTGCCGGGAAAGCTGCGTCTGGCAAACAGGGCGGCAAGGGCGATCGCCGGCGGCAGGCTGATCACCAGGCTCGCCAGCGCCACCACGAGGCTGATGCGCAGCGCCTCGAGCTCGACCGGAGTGAGCGCGAACACGGCGCTAGTTCAACTCCGTGAAGCCGTGCTTCCGATAGATCTTTTTCGAGGAGTCCCACCAGAGGAAATTGAAAAAGTCGAGGGCGTAGGGCGATCGGCCTTCCCGAGTCATGGCCGCCGGATAGACGATCGGCGGATGGCTATCCGGCGGAAAACGGCCGACGATGCGCACGCTTCTATCGGCGCGGGCGTCGGAGGCGTAGACGACGCCCAGCAGTACCTCGCCTCGGGACACCAGTGCCAGCGCCCCGCGGACGCTCCCCGTGCGCGCCAGTCGATCCCTGACTTCCGGCCACACCCCCAGCGCGGTGAGCGCCGCCTTGCCGTAGATACCGGCCGGGACGTGATCGGGATCGCCCATCGCCAGGCGCCCGCCGCCCAGGGCCGGCGCCAACGGAAAGTCCGGCCCGATCTCGATCTCGGTCTCGCTGTCCAACGGCGCCACCAGCACCAGTTCGTTGCCGATCAGATCGGCGCGCCGGTCGCGATGGATCAGGTCCCGCTCCTGCAGATAGTCCATCCACGCGGGGTTGGCGGAAATGAAGACGTCCGCCGGCGCGCCCTGCTCGATCTGCCGCGCCAGGGTCGAACTTGCGGCGTAGGACACGGCGACCGTCTTGCCGCGGGTGCGCTCGAACATCGCCACGACCTCCTCGAGCGCCTCCCTCTGGCTGGCGGCGGCGAAGACCAGTACGTCCGCCGCCTCCGCGGCCGACACCAGGATCGCCGCCAGCGCGGCCGAACGAAGAAACTGCAATGGGGACAGGCGCATGGGGCGGCACCGGCGGTGGACAGGCCAGGTTATATCCACCAGAAGCCGGGTGGGTTCAAGGGCGGTCGCTTGGGAGCGTCATGCGGCGCTATAGTGGCGGCCGCTGCAATGGACCGGAGGCAAGGCGGTGGCGGCATACGACTACGATCTGTTCGTCATCGGCGCCGGCTCGGCGGGCGTGCGCGCCGGTCGCATGGCGGCATCCTACGGCGCCCGTGTCGCGGTGGCGGAGGAGCGCTACCTCGGCGGCACCTGCGTCAATGTCGGCTGCATCCCGAAGAAACTCTTGGCCTACGCCGCCCACTTCGCCGAGGACTTCGAGGATGCTGTCAATTTCGGCTGGAGCGTCGGCGCGCGGCGCTTCGACTGGCCGACCCTTATCGCCAACAAGGATGCGGAGATCCATCGCCTCAACGACGTCTATGGCCACGTCCTGCGTGGCGCCGGCGTGCGCATCATCGATGGCCGGGCGCGGATCACCGACCCGCACTCCGTGGAGGTCGGCGGGCGCAGCCACACCGCGGCCACACTCCTGGTCGCCACAGGCGGCTGGCCGACGGTGCCCGACATACCGGGTCGCGAGCACGTCATCACCTCCAACGAGGCCTTCTTCCTCGAGGCACTGCCGCGCCGGGTCGTGATCGTCGGCGGCGGCTACGTCGCGATCGAGTTCGCCGGCATTTTCAATGGCATGGGGGCGGAGACCACCCTCGCCTATCGCGGGCCCCTGTTCCTGCGCGGCTTCGATCGCGACGTGCGCGCGCACATGGCCCAGGAGGTGGCGAAGAAGGGCGTGCGCCTCGTGTTCAACGCCGAGGTGGTCTCGGTGACCAAGGCGGCCGACGGGCTCACCGCCACCCTCGCCGATGGCACGGTGCTTGCCGCCGACACGATCCTCACCGCCACCGGCCGGGCGCCCAACGTGGAAGGGCTCGGCCTCGAGGCGGCCGGCGTCGAGCTCAATCTCAAGGGCGCCGTGGTCGTCGACGAGACTTATCGGTCCTCGTTGCCGTCGATCTACGCCATCGGCGACGTGACCGACCGGGTGCAGCTGACCCCGGTGGCAATCGCCGAAGGCATGGCCGTCGCCAGGACCCTGTTTCGGGGCGAGGCCACGAGCGTCAACTATGCCGACATTCCTACGACCGTGTTCAGCCAGCCCAATTTTGGCGCCGTTGGTCTCACCGAAGAACATGCGCGCGAGGCGTGCGACGGCGTGACGGTCTACAAGTCGGCGTTCCGGGCGCTCAAGCACACGATCAGCGGCCGCGACGAGCAGACATTGATGAAGCTGATCGTGGAAACGGCCACCGACCGGGTGGTGGGGGTGCACATGGTCGGTCCCGATGCCGGCGAGATCATCCAGGGCATGGCGGTGGCGATGAAGGCGGGTGCCAAAAAGGCCGATTTCGACGCCACCATCGGCATCCATCCGACCGCGGCGGAGGAGTTCGTGACCATGCGCGAGCCGGTGGCGCAAGCTCGGCCCGAGGCCGCGGCGTAGGGCGGCGCCTCAATAAAATTATGTCACCAGTCGCGATGTTGGCTCACAGGCCCTAACCGATCAACTGCGATGAACCCGGCGAATAGTCGTGTATGACTCAAGGCGGAAGTCGGTCGGTCCAAATGCTATGCTGTTGTACAATAATTTATGAATGACGCCCTCAACATACGCTGTAGTCGGATTCGGACCTCATGACATGGAATACCGCCGCGATGATGGGGCTTGATCGGCTCTATCACTATCAGCCGTTTGATCTCGGCCGTCTGAGTAAGATTATTTTGGATAAGGCGCTCTACTTTTCCAATCCCGGAGGCTTCAAT